>NZ_DIEJ01000243.1:0-2993 GCF_002418565.1 Achromobacter sp. UBA5777
GCGTGCCCACGCCCTGCCCCGACCCGCTGCCGCCCGGCGCGCGCTGGCGCGAGGTGCCCACCGAACAGCAACCCATCGGTTTCGTGCTGGTGCGCTCACGGCGGCGCAGCATCGGCTTCGTCATCACCGACGACGGCCTGCGCGTCACCGCGCCCAACTGGGTGACGCTGACGCAGATCGACGACGCGGTGCGCGAGAAATCCCGCTGGATCCTGACCAAGCTGCGCGAATGGCATGCCCGCAAGCAGCAGCTTGCGATGGCGCACACGCGCTGGCAGGCGGGCGGCGAACTCCCGTATCTGGGCCGTCGCATCATCATCGGCGTGGGCGGCGACAGCCGCCAGGCCAATCTGTCCGGCGACGCCGATGCGCCGCAGGATGGCGACACGCTGTGGCTGGCGCTGCCATCCAATGCCGACCAGGGCCGCATCCGCGATGCGGCGCAAGCCTGGCTGCAACAGCGCGCGGGCGCCTGGTTCGGCACGCGGCTGGCCCACTTTCTGCAGATCAGCGGGCTGAAGATCCGCCGCTGGCGCCTGTCATCGGCCGCCACCCGCTGGGGCTCCTGCACCAGCGACGGCAACATCATGCTGAACTGGCGCCTGATCCATTTCGCCCCGGCCATCATCGATTACGTCATCGCGCACGAGCTTGCCCATTTGCGCGAGATGAACCACAGTCAGGACTTCTGGCGCGAAGTGGGCCAGATCCTGCCCGACTTCGAAGACGCCAAGAACATCCTGCGGCGTCACGATCCCGCTTCGCTGCCTCAGTTCTGAGGCGCCGGGGCACACCAGCGTCTATCGCGCTCCAAGGAGAATCGAAATGTTGCTGCTGATTCCGGGCCCGGTCACGACCGATGCGCGGGTGAAGGCCGCCATGGCGCAGGACTACGCGCCGTGGGACAACGATTTCCGAACCCTGTACCGGCAGGTCTGCGACGGCGTGCTGGCCATTGCGCAGGCCAGCGCGGACGAACACGTGGCGCTGGCCCTGCCCGGCTGCGGCCATTTCGCGGTCGAAGCTGCCATCCGGACTTTCGTGCCGCCCGGCGGCCGGGTGCTGGCGCCGTCCACCGGCGCCTATGCGGCCCGTTTGCAGAAACTGGCCGGCGAGGCCGGCCGCGTCGCCGTGCCGCTTGCGGTGGGTACGACCGAGCGCGTGGATCCGCAAGCGGTTGCCGACGCGCTGGAACGCGACCCGACGCTCACGCACCTGGCGCTGGTGTACAGCGAAACCGGCAGCGGCATCTGCCACGACGTGCCTCAGCTGGCGCGCATCGCCCATGCGCTGGGACGCCGCGTGATCGTGGACGCGGTGTCCACCTTTGGCGCCCTGCCGCTCGAACTGCGGGCCCTGCCCGCGGTCGACGCCGTGGTGCTGACCGCGAACAAATGCCTGGAAGGCCTGCCCGGCGCCGCCTTCGTCGTCGCGCGCCGCGACAGCCTGGATGCCGCGCGCGGCAACGCCGGAAGCTGGTCGCTCGACCTGTCGGACATCTACCAGCACACGCTCGCGCCCAACGCCGGTCCCCGCTTCACGCCCGCCGCGCCCACGCTGGCGGCGCTGGCCGTGGCGCTGGAACTGTTCCGCCAGGAAGGCCGCGAGGCCCGGCTGGCGCGTTACACCGCCAACATGCGCACGCTCTATGATGGCGTGATCGATCTTGGCCTGACCCCGTACCTGCCGCCCGAGCTGCAAGGCCCCATCGTCGTCAACGTCCGCGCGCCGGATGCCCCGACCTGGCACCTGCAGCTCTTCGTGGACGCGCTCAAGCAGCGCGGCTATGTGATCAGCAACTTCACCAACACCGAAGAACCCACGTTCCGGGTCGGCTGCATCGGCGCCTTTGGCGCCGGCCAGATGCGGCAGGCGGTCGACGCCATGGGCGGCGCGCTGCGCGACATCGGAATCACCCGGGAACGCGCCGGAAATGCCCGGCTTTTCCCCCAACCCCTCACCGCTTAAGGAAACTTCCCATGCGTCTGCTCCACACCATGCTGCGCGTCGGCGACCTCGACAAGTCCATCGACTTCTACACCAACGTGCTCGGCATGCGCCTCTTGCGCCGCAACGACTACCCGGACGGCAAGTTCACGCTGGCCTTCGTGGGCTACCAGGACGAGGTTGATGGCGCCGTCATCGAACTGACCCACAACTGGGACACCGACAAGTACGACCTGGGCAACGGTTACGGTCACATCGCCCTGGAAGTCGACAACGCGTACGAAGCCTGTGACAAGGTCAAGGAACGCGGTGGCAAGGTCACCCGCGAAGCCGGCCCCATGAAGCACGGCAAGACCGTCATCGCCTTCGTGGAAGATCCCGACGGCTACAAGATCGAGTTCATCCAGAAGAAAGACCGCCAGGACTGACCCGGACGCCGGCAATGATCCATCCCATCCTGAAAATGGGCGACCCGCGGCTGCTGCGCGTGGCGCCACCCGTGGATCGTTTCGACACCCCTGAGCTGCACGCCCTGATCGACGACATGTTCGAGACCATGGCGGCCGCACAGGGTGTGGGCCTGGCCGCGCCGCAGATCGGCGTGGACCTGCAACTGGTGATCTTCGGTTTCGACCGCAACGACCGCTATCCCGACGCGCCGCCGGTGCCGCAGACCATCCTGTGCAATCCGGTGATCACGCCGCTGTCGGACGAGATGGAAGACGGCTGGGAAGGCTGCCTGTCGGTGCCCGGCCTGCGCGGCCTGGTGCCGCGCTACCGCCACATCCGCTACAGCGGCCGCGATCCGTACGGTCAACTGATCGAACGGGAAGCCGAGGGCTTTCACGCGCGCGTCGTGCAACACGAGTGCGATCACCTGATCGGGCGCCTGTATCCGTCCCGGATCCAGGATTTCACGAAGTTCGGCTTCACTGAAATCCTGTTCCCGGGCATGGACCCGAACCAGGACGACTAGGGGATATTGGGGGGCTTCGCCGCAGCAGGAGGCTCGTTCCCCGGTTGCGGCGGTTCCGGTTGCTGCGGTT
>NZ_DIEJ01000294.1:0-2940 GCF_002418565.1 Achromobacter sp. UBA5777
CCCCGCCCTCGTACAAGGCGCTCGTATGCGTCTTCCTGTACGGCGGCAACGATCCCTACAACACGCTGGTCCCGTACGATCCGTCGTCGTACCGCGCGTATTCCACGGCCCGCAGCGACATCGCCCTGCCCCGCGACGCGCTGCGCGCCACCCTGCTGCGCGGCAAGGCCGACACGCAGGGCGGCATGCAATTTGCCCTGGCTCCGGCGCTGGCGCCGCTGGCCCCGCTGTACGAACGCGGCGACATGGCGGCGCTGCTGAACGTTGGGCCGCTGATCGTGCCCACGACCAAGGCCGAATACATCGGGGCGCGCGTGCCCCTGCCGCCCAAGCTGTTTTCCCACAACGACCAGCAATCGGTCTGGCAGGCACTGGCGCCGGAGGGCGCATCGTCGGGTTGGGCCGGCCGTCTGACGGATCTGTTCGCGGGCGCCAACGCGCAGCGCACCTTCACCGGCATCACGGCGGGCGGCAGCACGGTGCTGCTGGCCGGACGCAAGGTGGCCGGTTATCGCGTGGGCATCAACGGCTCGACACAGATCGACCTGCTGCATCGCGACATGTACGGTTCCAGCGCCTGCACCGCACTGCTGCGAGACCTGATCACCGAGCCGCGCGAACACCTGATGGAACGCGAGATGTCGCGCATCGCCGCACAATCCATCTCGGCCGACACGCGCCTGCGAGCCGCCTTGGCAGACGTCGCCGTGCCAGGGGATTTTTCGACGCCACTCGCGCAGCAACTGCGGATCGTGGCGCGCATCATCGCCGCCCGCGACACGCTGGGCGCGCGGCGTCAGGTGTTTTTTGTTTCGCAGAACGGCTATGACAACCACACGGGGCTGAATGACACGCACCCGGCACTGCTGAAGGAGATGGGCCAGGCGCTGGCGGTGTTCCAGAGCGCGCTGGCCGAGATGGGCGTGGCGGATCAGGTCACCACCTTCACGGCCTCCGAGTTCGGCCGCACGCTGGGTTCCAACGGCAACGGCTCGGATCACGGTTGGGGCTCGCATCACTTCGTGCTGGGCGGCGCGGTCAACGGCGGCCGCTGCTACGGCGCCCATCCGGAAATCGCGCTGAATGGGCCTGGATTCGTCGACAACGGCCGTCTGCTGCCCACTACGTCGGTGGATCAGTTGGGCGCAGACCTGGGCGCGTGGTTCGGCGCCAGCCGGGACGATCTGCGGACGGTGTTCCCGAATCTGCGGCATTTCGGGCCGGAGCCGTTGGGGATGTTGACGCCTGCGCCGGTCAAATCGCAGGCTTAGGGGCGAGCGGCTCTTTCCAACCAGATGTGATGTCTTGGCACAAAAGTGAAGCGTACTTCTCAATTTGCCGCCCATACGCATATTTGTGCACCCTACTTCTCATCCTCAGAGACCACCGATCGCATCAGTTCATTTCCGGACCGAATGACGGCCGCGCGTTAGCGCCTCGGAAATCGGGCTAGCGCCCACCCTCCATCCGATCTATAACGTCAGGCAACCCGCCCGCCAGCCGGCGGCGCCCGCGTTCCCTCCTTCCCTTCGCACCGCAACATGAGCCTCACCCCCGATCTGGCGTTGCAGCCCGCCACCGAAGAAGACGTGCCATTCCTGCTGTCCCTGCGCAAGCGCACGATGACGGCGTATCTCGAGCGTGCCGGCATTCCGGTGGACGATGCCGAGCACCTGGCGCGCATCCACTACCACTTCGACGACGCCCAGATCGTCTGGCTGGCCGGCCGTCCTGCCGGCTTGTTCAAGCATTACCGCGATCCAGCGGGCTGGCGCATCGTGCAGATCCAGATCGATCCCGACTTCCAGGGTCAGGGGCTGGGCCGCCGGCTGCTCGCCAAGGTGCTGGACTGGGCGGACAAGGAAGGCGCGCCAGTCACCCTGAGCGTTCTGAAAGGCAATCCCGCCCGGCGACTGTACGAGGCGCTGGGCTTCACTTCCGTGGAGGAGACCGAGCTGGAGCATGAAATGCGGTATGACCCCGGCGCGGTCCGGCCGGGCGCTTGAACCCTTCGCGGCAGCTTTTTTCCGGACCGCTGGAATAAAGCGGCCCCGGCCGGCGTCCGTAGAGGGCAGTCCCCCAATCCTTCCCCTCTACGAGGCACACCATGCGCAAACACACCGCCGCGGCCCTGGCTCTCGCCTGCGCCGCCCTGTTCTCGGCCGGCGCCCACGCCCAGGCCGTCAAGACCCAGAACGGCATTCTGGTCGATAGCGCCGGCATGACGCTGTACACCTTCGACAAGGACACCGCGGGCAAGAGCGCCTGCGTCGACCAGTGCGCCAAGGCCTGGCCGCCCGCCATGGCCACCGGCGACGCCAAGCCGATGGGCGACCTGACGGTCATCACCCGCCCCGACGGCAGCAAGCAATGGGCCTACAAGAACAAGCCGCTGTACCTGTTCGCCAAGGACACCAAGCCGGGTGACAAGACCGGCGACAACTTCAAGGAAATCTGGCACGTCGTCAAACCCTGATCCGGACAGCTGCCCGATCAGACCATGCGCGCCGAAGACGAAGCCCAGATCCTGGCCTGCATCCCCAGCCTGCGGCGTTACGCGCGCGGGCTGACGGGCGACCCGGACCGGGCCGACGACCTCGTTCAGGACACACTGGAGCGCGCATGGAGCCGCTATTCCCGCTGGCAGCGGCGCGGCGAGCTGCGCGCCTGGATGTTCGGCATCATGCACAACCATTTCATCGACGGTGTGCGCGCCGCCAGCCGGCGTACCGACCAGACGGCGCCGGGCGACCTGCCCGACGCGCCGGTGCGCGCCACCCAGACCGATCAGCTTGAAGTGCGCGACCTGGACCGCTGCCTGCAGGCCCTGCCGGCCGAGCAGCGCGAGGTCCTGCTGCTGATCGCGGTCGAAGACCTTTCCTACCAGGAGGCCGCCCGCATCCTGTCGGTGCCCATCGGCACCGTCATGTCGCGCCTGTC
>NZ_DIEJ01000294.1:3074-3343 GCF_002418565.1 Achromobacter sp. UBA5777
AACGACAAACGCCTCCACCCGGTTCCCGCTGCGGGCACGCCGATCACCGAAGCCGATCTGCATGGCTACGCGGACGGCCAGCTCTCCGTCGCGCGTCATGCCGAGGTGGCCGCCTTTCTAGCCGCGCATCCGCAGGACCAGACGCGCGTGGACGACTGGCAGGCGCAACGGCGCGCGCTGCATGCCTTGCTGGACCCCGTGCTGGACGAACCGTTGCCGCTGCGCCTGCCGCTGCGCGCCCCGGCACGGACGTGGCCGTGGCGCGCGAT
>NZ_DIEJ01000289.1:0-624 GCF_002418565.1 Achromobacter sp. UBA5777
CGGCCAGCGTCAGCGCCAGCGCGCCGCCCAGCACGCAGGCCGGCAGCAGCCAGCGGTGATTCGCGCCCAGCGTCATGCGCACCAGATGCGGCACTACCAGGCCGACAAAGCCGATGCCGCCCGTCGCGGCAACCAGCGGCCCAACGATCAGCGCGCACGCCAGCACCAGCTGTGCGCGTACACGCTTAAGCGCGTAGCCCAGGTGCTGCGCTTCGCGCTCGCCGAGCAGCAAGGCATTCATGACGCGCCACTGACGCATCAGCCACCAGGACATCAGCAGCACCCACGGGCCCAGGAACGCCAGCAACGTCCACTTGGCGCCGGCCAGGCTGCCCATGGTCCAGAACGTGAGGTCGCGCAACTGCGCGTCATTGGCCACGAACGTGAACAGGCCGATCATCGCGCCCGCCACCGCGTTGATGGCGATGCCCGCAAGCAGCAGGCCCGCCATGCCGGGCACGCGCCGGCCCAGGGCGTAGGCGCAGAAGGTGGCAAGCAGACTGCCGGCGAACGCGGCCGGCGCGAGCACCCAGAAGCCGCCCGAGGTCAGCACGATGGCGGCCACCGCGCCCAGCGAGCCGCCCGCCGAAATGCCGATTAGGCCGGGTTCGGCCAACGGATTGC
>NZ_DIEJ01000289.1:692-5321 GCF_002418565.1 Achromobacter sp. UBA5777
CGGCAGCCGGATGTCGATCAGGACGTTGCGCCAGAGCGTATCGCCAGGCGCGGGGTCGCCAAACAGCAGCATGGGCATGTCGCGCAGCGGAATCTGCACCGCGCCGCTGCTGCTGGCGGCCAGCGCCACCAGCGCCAGCACGGCGCCCAGCACTGCCAGCGCCAGCGGCGCGGAGACGCGCTTTGCGCTAGCGCCCCATGACACCGGCCGCCTCCCGCTTGAGTTCGGTCAGCGCCAACGGCAGGCGCGGGCCCATGCCCAAGAGGAGCAGGTCGTCCATGACGATGACGCGCTTGCGCGCGGCGGCGGGCGTGGAAGCCAGGCCCGGCAGCGCCAGCAGCTTGTCCACGCCGCCGGAAGCTTCCAGCGAAGTGCGCGTCACGACGATGACGTCGGGCGCCAGCGCGCTGACCGCTTCGGCCGAGAGCGGCTTGTAGCCCTGCTGGTCCTTGAGCACATTGGCCAACCCCGCCATCGTCATGACTTCGTTGGCCGCCGTGCCGCCGCCCGCGCCTTGCAGCGTGCCGGTGCGGTTCATCACCAGGATGGCGCGCGCGCCGGTGACCGGAATTGCCTCGACCGCCTTCAGGTCGCGGGTGATCTCGGTCACCAGCGCTTCACCCGCCGGGGCCACGTCCAGCGCCTCGGCGATGTTGCGGATGCGCGCTTTCAGCGAATCCACCGACGGCGCGTCCGGCACGGTGACGATGCGCACGCCGACGTCGCCCAGCCGCTTGAGCGCGTCCGGCGGACCGGCCTGCTCGGAGGCCAGCACCAGATCCGGCTTGAGCGCCAGCACGCCTTCCACCGGCACCGCACGGTAATAGCCGACGCGCGGCAGCTTGGTCGCGGCCTCCGGGTACAGGCTGGAGAGATCGTCTCCCACCAGCTTGCCGCCCTGCCCGAGCTGATACACGATCTCGGTCACGGTGCCGCCCAAGGTCACCACCCGTTCGGGCGGTGCCGCCTGCGCGCCTGCCGCCAACAACCAGGCCGCCACTGCCAACCATTTCTTCATCGCTCTCGTTTCCTTATGCGCTCAAGCGGCCAGCGGCGCGCTGCAAAGGCTGACCATCAGGTCGCGCCATTGCGGGATTTCCCGCTGGCCGGGTTTGCGTTCACCGAAGAACTGCACGATCAGGTCGCCCGTGCTGGCGTACACCTCCAGCGAGGTGACCCAGCCGTCGGTCGTCGGCTTGTTGACCACCCAGGCCGACGCGATGGCCGTGGTGTCCAGGTGCAGGTTGAACTTGGGATCCAGCACGTTGAACCACGGGCCCGTGCGGCGCAGCGACTGCACCGGACCGGAGTGGATCTGGATCATGCCGCGGTTGCCCACGAAGCACATGATGCGCAGGCCCGATTCGGCCGCCGATTGCAGCATGCGCTCCACGGCGTCGGCAGGCACCGGCTGCGCCAGGTCTTCGCCGGCCGCCGTCAGCGCCGCCAGGCGCGACACCTTGAACTTGCGCAGCAGCGGGAAGAACTCGTGCGTGTCCTTCATGCCCAGCCACGCTTCGCGCCAGGCGGACGCGTCCTCGACCTGCTCGGCGTCGGCGAACGGCGCGTAGGCTTGGGCTACGGGCCATTGCGACTCGCCCGCGAAGCGCGCGACCAGCGCGTCCCACGCGGCGGCGTCCGTGCCGTCGGTGCGGTAGACCTTGTGCACCGCCACGCCCGCGCCGTCGAAGAACTGCAGGCTCTGGCGGCCGTCCTGCTCGACTGCCCAGGCCGACTTCCATGCAGTGAAGAACACGCGCAGGTCGATGTCCGGTCCCAGCACCAGACCTACCGGACCGTCGGCCTGGATGTCCTCATACACGCCATGACGCTCGTGCACACACCAGTCGTTGCGCGTCAGCGCCATCACTTCGCTTAGCGTGCCCAGTTCGCGGAAGATCTCTTGCGGCGTGCCATGCAGCGCCGTCGCCTTCACGCCGCCACAGCCCGCAGCCACCCACTCGGCCTCGGACACGCCCAACGCTTGGGCCAGATTGCGGGCGCGCAGCCCGGGTTGCGACGCCGCCAGCGCCTCATTGCGGGCACGCAGTTCTTCAGCGCGGGTCGAGAAATCGGTATTCGTCATCGTAGGCCCTCCGGCCGGTGCAAAAAAACACTGCAGAAAACCGCCGCCGGTCCGGTCAGCGCCGAATGGCGGCGGACCGAACTCAATATTGATAAGTCAGTGAGACGCGCACGCTGCGTCCCGGTTCCGTGTACCAATCCACCGCACGCGGGATCGCGGTGGCGCCCGCGGTCGGCACGTTGATGGCCTCCCAGTACTTCTTGTCGAACAGGTTGAACACGCCCGCCTGCACCTGCAAGCCCTTCACCGCGGCCGGACGCCAGTAGCCCATCAGGTCCACCACGCCATACCCCGGCGCCTTGAAGTCGGGATTGGGCGCGTCGGGCGACGCATCGGGATACTCGACCTTGTTGCGCTGCATGGCTGTGGTGAGCATGGCGTCCACGCCCCACACGTCGCGGCCATACCCGACGCCAAGTATCGCCTTGAGCGGCGCGACGGAGTTCAGGTACTGCCCCGTGCCCTCGTCCTTGCCCACCGCCCAAGCCAGCGAGCCCCACGTGCGCCAACCCGGCGCAAACTTCCAGTGCGCGCTGGCCTCGGCGCCGTAGATGCGGACCTTGGCGCGGTTGACGTTGCCGGTCACGCCCAGCGGATACTGCCCCGCCCAACCCGGCTGCCACTGCGGCGAATTGGGATTCAGCGGCACATCGCCATCGATAAAGTTCTGATAACGATTATCAAAGAACGATACCGCACCGCCGAGGTCGTCGGTACCGAGCTTGGCGCCCAGTTCCCAGCCCTTGCTGGTTTCGGGTTTCAGGTACGGATTGCCCACGCGCAGATAGGTGCCGGGGCCGCCGTAGTTGGTGTAGAGCTGCGTGGCGCTGGGCGCTTTGAAGCCGTAGGCGTACTGCGCATAGAGGCTGAGCTGCTCGGCCGCCCGCCACGTACCCAGCAGCTTGGGCGAGAAGCGGCTGCCGCTGTTGCTGGGCGGCAGCGCGGCCGCGTTGGGATTGCTTTCATAGCCGGCGGTGGACTGCGGCCGTTGCTCGTAGTGGTCGTAGCGCAAGGCCGGCGCCAGCGTGTATTTGCCATCGGCAAAGCTGAACTCGTCCTGCACCCACAGCGCCCATTGATTGCCCTTGGACTGCGGCACGTCGGCCTGGTTGGTGTGCAGCATGTCGCACGCGCGCGGGCCGAACGGCGCGAGCGTGCCGGGTCGGATCACCGGGCAGTTGTCGTAGCCGCTGGAATTCTGCTCGGTCTTGTTGCCGTACCACTCGCCGCCGAACGACCACAGCTGGGATACCGACGCGCCCGCGATGCGCTTGGTGAACTCCGTGCTGGCCCCGAAGAGCGTCTGCTGGATCGAATTGCTGCGGCCGTAGGGACCGTTGGGAAAGCCGTAGCGGAACGGATCGCCCGGCCTGATGAACGCGCGCGCATCGACGCCGCGGATGCCGTCCAGCGAGTTGTCCAGTCGCACGCGCTGCCAATACACAACGGCGTGTGCGGTGTCGACCAGGCTGCCCGAGTCCGGCGCCGTGTACGTGTAGTCGAACGACACGCGCTCGCGCTCGGTTTCCTTGCGGGTGCTGTTTTCGCCGATGAGATAGCTGGTGCCGGGGCCCTGCTCCCACTTGTTGTCGATGTCGGCATTGCGCTTGAAGTATTCGCCCGTCAGGCCGAACAGATGCGCGCCGTCCACGCGCTGCTGCAGCTTCATGAGGAAGCTGCGCTGGTCGTAGTCTTCGGGGCTGGGCTTGCTGCGGCTGGCGCCGTAGCCGCCGACGTCGCCGCGGTTATCCAGTTCGTGGCCGTTGCGCACGCCGGCCTGCACCAGCCAGAACGTATTGCTGTGGATCTGGCCGGCCAGCGCGGCGTTGGCGCCCCAGCTGTTGTCGGCGGAGTCGTAATCGGTCTTGGCCAGCGCGCCAAAGGTCTTGCCGCCGCCCAGCAGATCCGCCGGATTCAGGGTGTGCAGGTCGGCAATGCCCGAAATCGCGCCCGAGCCGCCGCCCGTGGCGTCCGCGCCGCGCACGATGTCCAGGCGCGACAGGCTGTTGAAATCCACCGCTTCCAGGCCGCCCTTCACGCCGCGCGCGCCGTCGTCCAGCCACGGCAGGCGGATGCCGTCCACCCGCGTCAGCACACGGTCCTGATCCAGGCCGCGGATGTTGATGCTGTTGGTCGTGCGATTGAAGTTCACGCCCGGTTCGGCGCGCCGGCTCAGGTCGGTCCAGTTGCGGATCTGCAGATCGTCCAGGCGGCGGCGATCGGTGCTGGTTTCCCACGCGGGCGTGACGACGGCCGCTTCGCCGTCGATCTGCACCGGCGCAAGCTGCGTCACGCTGCCCTGCGGCAACGCCTGCAGCACGAAGACGCCCGCGCTGCGTTCCTGCACGCCCAGCCCGCTGCCCGCCAGAAGACGCGCGAACCCTTCATGCACGGAGTACGCCCCCTGCAGTCCGGCGGTGCGGCGCTGGCCCACCAGCGCCGCATCGAACAGCACCGTCACGCCGGCGCTGTCCGCAAAACGCGGCAGCGCGTCCGCCAGCGATCCCGCCGGGATGCTGTAGCCGCGCGCCCCGGCCTGCGTC
>NZ_DIEJ01000011.1:0-4142 GCF_002418565.1 Achromobacter sp. UBA5777
GTGCCGGCGCGGAAGTGGCGCCGGGGATCGTGCTGCGCGACATTGCGGCGGATGCCGTGACGGTCGAACAGTCGGGCCGCGCAAGCCGTCTGGCGGCGCCGGCGGCCCAGGATGCGCCGGGCGGGATCACGCGGGAGAAGTAGCGTG
Source organism: Achromobacter sp. UBA5777 (assembly GCF_002418565.1). Taxonomy (NCBI): domain Bacteria; kingdom Pseudomonadati; phylum Pseudomonadota; class Betaproteobacteria; order Burkholderiales; family Alcaligenaceae; genus Achromobacter; species Achromobacter sp. UBA5777. The sequence goes on from NZ_DIEJ01000011.1 coordinate 148, forward strand.
GGACGGGTCCGCGACGCATGAGCCAATGGCAGGCGGCAGGCTGGCAACGCTGCGCGTCCTGACGAAGGATCAATCAAATCGGCGGCTCGTAAACCTGCATCTTGTGAACTACCAGCTCGAAAACTAGCAGCTCGTGAATTTTCGGCTCGCGACTTACCAGCTTGTGTCTCAGCAGCTCGTGAATCAGCGTCTAGTAAATCAGCAGCTAGTGACAAAGCCGCGCAAGGACGAACGGGGCGATCTCCCGGCGTGCGCATTACTGTCATATTTCATGTCCACAATCCCGGGCTTCAACAGAAAGACCGGAGTTGCAAAGTGCGTCAGTTACCGCGCGGGCTTGCCCGCCAGCAGGGCTTCACCCTCATCGAGATCATGGTGGTGATTGTGATCATGGGGATTCTGGCCGCGCTGGTGGTGCCGCGTGTGCTCGATCGCCCCGACCAGGCGCGCCAGGCCGCTGCCCGTCAGGACATCGGCGGCATCATGCAGGCGCTCAAGCTGTATCGCCTGGACAATGGCCGCTATCCCACTACCGCGCAGGGCCTGCGGGCGCTGGCGCAAAAGCCTGATGGCGTGGCCAATTGGCGCGGTTATCTGGACAAGCTGCCCAACGATCCGTGGGGCCACCCCTATCAATATCTGAGCCCCGGCGTCAAAGGCGACGTCGACGTCTTCTCGTTTGGCGCCGACAACAAGCCCGGCGGAGAAAGCGGCGATGCCGACATCGGTTCCTGGGACCTCTGAGCGCGGTTTCACGCTGGTCGAAGTTTTGGTGGTGCTGGTGATCGTGGCCATTGCCGCGAGCATGGTGAGCCTGTCTGTCGGCCGGGGCGACAATCGCCTGCGGGCTGATGCTGAGCGTCTGGCCGATGCGTTCACGGTGGCGCAGAGCGAAGCGCGCAGCGACGGACGCAACATCCGCTGGCTGGCGAACGGCCAGGGCTGGTCGTTTGAGCGCGCGGGCCGCTCGGCGGGCCCCACGGCGCAGGACGATATTCCCGTGCCTGTCGACCGATTGCAAAGCGATGAGGTGTTGCGGCCGCAGTCGTGGTCGGCCGCGCCGGTGCAATGGCGGTTGGATCCGGACCGTCCGCTGATCTTCAATACCGAATGGGTTGCCGCGCCGATGACGCTGACGCTGAGCGCGGCAGACGTGCACGTCACGCTGCAACGGGACGCCGCGGGGCGCTATGAGATTCGTTGAGATGGCTTCCAAAGCAGCCGCGGATAAAGTCGTCGATGACGCTGCCGATGCGGCCGTCGATGAAGCTGTCGATAAGCCCGTCGTCAAGACCGTGGATGAGGAGTTGGATGAAGCCGTCAATGGAGCCAATAGTGGCTCCACGGGTGATCCCGGCCTCGGCGGCGCCGCGGACCCTGCCCCCGCCGCCTGGGGCCAAGCTCACTCGGGCGCGGCGGGCTCCGCATTTCCGCGACCGCACAACCGCGAGCGTGGCTTCACCTTGATCGAAGTGCTGGTGGCGTTGGCGATCATCGCGGTGGCGATGGGTGCTGCGCTGCGCGCCACCGGGGTGATGGCCGCGAACAATCGTGCCTTGCAGGACAAGACGCTGGCGCTGCTGGCGGCGCAGAACGCGCTGACGCAATTGCGGCTGGAACAGGCCCTGCCGCGCGCCGGCACGCAGATGGTGCCGTGTCCGCAAGGCGGCCTGGCGCTGCAATGTGAACTGGTGTTCACCAATTCCATGAACCGAAGCTTCCGGCAGGTGGCGGTGAAGGTCCACGACGCCGCGTCTCCGCGCGATGGCGCGATCCTGTTGCAGCTCGACGGGCTGTTGTCCAGCCTGCGATGACGATGCGCCGTTCTCCACAATCGCAGGCCGGCTTCACGCTGATCGAGGTGCTGGTCGCCCTGGCGCTGATGGCGCTTGTCAGCCTGATGGCTTGGCGCGGACTGGCCAGCGTGTCGGGCGCGCGCGATCTGATCGCTGCGCAGGCCGAGGATACGGATGCCATCGTGCGCACGCTGGGGCAGATGGCGCGGGACGTGGAGTTGTCGTACACGGGTCCCGGCTTTGATTCGCCGGGATTGGACGCGGTGGCGTTCACGACTGGCCTGCGGTTGCTGCCGCGCGCGGCGGGCGGGCAGACGCTGGAGATTTTGCGTCCCGATCCGGATGGCAACGGGTTGTGGCAGCGCATTCAATGGCAGGTGCGCCGCGACGGTTTGTGGCGGGTGGGCGGACCGTCCGCGCAGCGCAGCCCGTTGCCTGCGGCGAATGACGGCGTGCTGTTGCTGCCGGGCGTGCGGTCGCTCGCGCTGCGCGCCTGGGTGCCGGGCGTGGGCTGGGCGGACGCCAACGCCTCGTTTGCCGCCGCGCCTAGCGGTCTGGAGATCGCGTTTGAACGCGGGGTGCCGGGCGACCTGCGGCGCTATACGCGCGTCCTGGAGCTGCCATGAGCCGCGCGTTCGTTCATGAAACTGGCAAGGTTGGCGCGCGCGGCGAAACTTGCGCATTTGGCGAATTTGGCCCTTCTGGCATATCAGGCATATCAGGCGAATTTGGCATATCTGGTGCATCTGGCGCACGCAACGCACAAGGCACAGCCGCCGTGCGCGGCACCCCTACCGCGCTCCGCCAACGCGGCGCGGCGGTCGTCAGCGCGCTCATTGTCGTTGCCATCGTGGCGGCACTGACCACCAGCTTGTTCCAGCGACAGACCGCCAGCACGCGGCGCGTGGAGAACGAACTGGCGCGGGTGCAGGCGCGCGCGATGCTGGCCGGTGGAATCGACTGGGCGCGACTGGTGGTGCGTGACCACGGCCGGCGCGAGCCCACCACCCGCGGCGACCAGATCTGGGCCACGCCGGTGCTGGATACCCGCATCGAACGCCCCGGCGACGATCGCGTGGCGGTGTTTTCGGGCGGCGTGCAGGACGAACAGGGCAAGTACAACCTCTACAACCTGGCGCGCAATGGCGTGCCGCAGCCGGAGCAGGAAGAAATCCTGCGGCGCCTGCTCGGCACGCTGGAACTGCCCGATACGCTGGCCGCGCGGATCGTCGACATCGTCGCGTCGGCGCAACCGCCCGCGCTGGCGGCGAATGCCTCGAACACCGGCTCTAACGCCACCCCTAACGCCACCCCTGACACCGCCCCGAACACCGCCGCGCGGCCCGGCCCGCAGGCGCGCGCGCCGCTGCCGCGCGGGGTCGACGAAGTAGCCGCCCTGCTGGAGCTGGAGCCGCCGATGCGCAATGCGCTGCGGCGCACGATAACGCTGTTGCCTTCGGCCACCACGGTCAACGTCAACACTGCGCCCGCCGAGGTTATCGCGGCGCTGGTGCCGGGGCTGTCGCTGGCGCAGGCGCGCGCGATGGCGGGTGAGCGCGATCGCGGCAACTGGTTCAACAACACCGGCGATTTCGCCAATCGGCTGGGGGGCACGGGGGGGGAGANNNNCACCAACAGCGGCTGGTTCCTGGCCAGCGGCACCGTGGTCTACGAACGGGCGCGCGTCTCGATGCAGGCGCTGATGCGCAGCGCCCCGCCGGCCGCGCCCGAAACCATCTGGACGAGAGAAACACCTTGAAGAACACCCTGCGCATCGCCCTGCCCGCGCTGGAGGAATTTGGCGCCGATTCGCCGCTGCCCTATGCGTGGTTCGACCGGCGCGGCCGCTGCGTGCGGCAAGGCGAGCTTGCGCTGCGCGCGCTCGGAAACGCCTGGCCGCAGGCCATGTGCGAAGCCGTGCTTCACCCTGCCGACGTCATCGCGGCGACGGTGCAGATCCCCGCAGTGGCACGGGCGCATTTCGGCGCGGCCGTGCGCGGTGCGCTGGAACCGCTGGTGCTGAGTGATCTGGACAGTCTGGCGATCGGGTACGGCACGCGTGCCGCTGATGGCTCCGTGCCCCTGGCGTGGTCGCCGCGCGAACCGGTCCGGCGCGCGTGGAGCCTGCTCAGCCAGCAAGGGCTGCGCGTGCGCGCGCTGATCGCGCCGCAGGCGCTTGCGCCGGCCACGGATGCGCCG
>NZ_DIEJ01000192.1:0-24452 GCF_002418565.1 Achromobacter sp. UBA5777
GGCGGCGCGCACGGCCTCAGCCGTGGTCTGCACCAGCGCCTCGTCCTTGGCCACGATGGGCGCGGGCGCGTTGTCGGGCAGTTCGGTCCAGGCCGTGTCGGCCGGCAGGATCAGGGTGGCGATGTTGCCCGGCGAACGGCGTGCCACGGCAACGGCCTCGGCGGCGTCCGCGGACAGGGCCGAGGCCGTCATGGTGCGCTTGACCCAGTGGGACATCGGCCGCGCCACGCCTTCCACGTCGCTGGTCAGCGGCGCGTCGTACTGGACGTGATAGGTGGCGTGGTCGCCCACGATGTTGACCATGGGGGTGCGGGCGCGCTTGGCGTTGTGCAGGTTCGCCAGACCGTTGCCCAGCCCAGGCCCCAGATGCAGCAGCGTCGCGGCCGGCTTGTCGGCCATGCGCGCATAACCGTCTGCCGCGCCCGTCACCACGCCTTCGAACAGGCCCAGCACGCAGCGCATCTTGGGCTTGCGATCCAGGGCCGCCACAAAGTGCATCTCGGATGTGCCCGGATTTGCAAAGCAAACGTCCACATCATTGGCAAGCAAGGTGTCGCAGAGGCTGTCGGCGCCGTTCATCGTTGTTTCCCTGGTAGTTATCAATGGCAATGGCGGGTGGCAAGGCCACCCGCGCAACGGACATCATAGGGAGCCTGGCGGATTCGCGATAGTGCCATTTCCGCTTGCGCGCATGGAACCATTCCAGGCGGGATTCCGTTTGGCGGAACAAACCCGGACGGCGTCCGCCGCTTTCCCGGCCGGCGCAATGTCCACATGCGGGCCGCGCCCGGACACGGCAAGGCCTCCCGAAGGAGGCCTTGCGCGGTTGCATCGGACGGGTTTGTCCGTCCGCTATGGGTGATTACGTATCAGCGGATCGGCCACGGATACATCGCGCCGCCCTGGTTCCACAGCGCGTTCGTGCCGCGTTGCAGGCCCAGCTTGCTGTCCTTGCCCACGTTGCGCTCGAACACCTCGCTGTAGTTGCCCACCGCCTTGATGGCGTTGTAGGCCCACTTCTCATCCAGCCCCATGTTCTTGCCGGCGCCCGGCGTCACGCCCAGGATGCGCAGCACGTTGGGATTTTTGCTCTTGATCATGTCGTCCACATTCTTCTGCGTGATGCCGTATTCCTCGGCTTCCAGCAGCGCGAACAGCGTCCAGCGCACGATCCCCAGCCAGTTCTCGTCGCCCTGGCGCACCATGGGGCCCAGCGGCTCCTTCGAGAAACGCTCCGGCAGAATCTCGTAGTCATTCGGGTTGGCAACCTGCGTGGCGCGCACGGCGGCCAGTTGCGAGGCGTCGTCGGTGAAGGCGTCGCAGCGGCCGGATTCAAAGGCGCGCACGACTTCGGTCACCTTGTCGATCACGACCGGCTTGAACTCGATGTTGTTGGCGCGGAACCAGTCGGCCAGGTTCAGTTCGGTGGTGGTGCCCGGCTGCACGCAGACCGTGGCGCCGTTCAGTTCCTTGGCGCTCTTGACGCCCAGTTTCTTGCTCACCAGGATGCCCTGGCCGTCGTAGAAACTGGCGGCCACCGCGGACAGGCCCAGCGACGTGTCGCGCGTCTGGGTCAGCGTCACGGTGCGCAGCAGCACGTCGACCTCGCCCGATTGCAGCGCGGTGAAGCGTTGCTGGGTGGACAGCGCGGTGCCCTTGAACTTGGAGGCATCGCCAAACACCGCCGCCGCCACCGCGCGACAGATGTCCACGTCCATGCCTTCCCATTCGCCCTTGCTGTTGGTCGCGGAGAATCCGGAGACGCCGTCCGTCAGGCCGCATTGCACGAATCCCTTCTTTTTCACCGCGTCCAGCGTGGGACCGGCCATCGCCGCCTGGGACGCGCAGGCCAGGGCAATCGCGCCGGCCGCAACCATCAATTTCCGCTTCATGTTCTGCTTCTCCTGAGATAGATGACCGCCCTGGGCTTGTAGCCGGGGACAGTTGAAACCAGGTCCTGCCTTACTGGACCGGCCGCCAGATTAAGGCATGTCCACAGCGTGAACAACGCGCCAATCCCTAGTGAAAACCCGTAAAAACGGCGCACCGGTGAACGCGAACCCCTTGTCCGGTGATCGAACTTTTTTGGCAGGGACATGTGCCGTCGTGCCAATTTCCCCGTGCCATACTTTTTTTGCGTCTTTGTCCGATAGTCGGCAAAGCCGCAGACCCTTAAAAGCCGTCGCGTCACATAAAAACCCGGACGCGCAGCGGCAATCGGCCGATTCATGGAGGAGACAAGTCCATGGCACATGCATGCAAGTCGCAGCCCCATCACCCGGCGGCCACTGACCGCCGCCGCGTTATCAAACACGTGCTGTTCGCCGCGCTGGCGGCAGCCGGCCTGGCCACCGGCCCCGCCCACGCGGCCGATAACTGGCCCAGCAAGCCGATCAAGATCATCGTGCCGTACACGCCGGGCGGTTCCACCGACATCGTGACGCGCATCGTGATGGAAAAGCTGGGACCGCGGCTGAATCAGACCATCGTCGTCGAGAACCGTCCCGGCGCGAACAGCAGCCTGGGGTCGGCGCTGGCCGCCAAGGCGGAACCCGACGGCTACACGTTCCTGTCGATGCTGCCGGCCTACATCATCAACTTTCATCTCTACAAGCTGGGTTACACGCCCGCGGACCTGACGCCGGTCGTGCAGATGGCGGACCTGCCGCTGTTCCTGTTCGTGGCGAACGAGCTTCCCGTCAAGACCGTGGCGGAGCTGGTTGCGTATGCCCGCAAGAACCCGGACAAGCTCACCTACGCCTCCAGCGGCAACGGCTCCAGCGCGCACCTGACCGGCGCCGACTTTGCGCTGCAGAACAAGATCACGATGACGCACGTGGCGTACAAGGGCAGCGCGCCGATCCTGACCGACATCCTGGGCAACCGCGTGAGCATGGTGTTCGATCCCGTGCTCGTGCCGATGCAATACGTGAAGCAGAACCGCCTGAAGGCGCTGGCGTTCACGGGCAAGGAACGCTGGCCCACGGAACCGGACATTCCCACCATGGAAGAAGCCGGCATGCCGGGCTTTGTCACTGGCTCCTGGGCCGGTCTGATGGCGCCGGCCAACACGCCCAAGCCGATCATCGAACGCATGGCGCGCGAAATCAGCGAGATCGTCAAGGAGCCGGACGTGCGCCAGAAGTTCGTGGATGCGGGCTTTCTGCCGGTGGGCGGCACGCCGGCGGAGTTCGCCGAATTGATGAAGAAGGACTCGGCGCGCTACGCCGAGATCATCAAGCAGGCCAACATCACTTTGAACTGAGCGGGGCCGGGCGCTGCGGCGTCCGCCTCATCGGAGCCCTCCCATGATCGACAAGTTCATCGACACGCCGCAAGCCGCCGTTGCGGATGTGCACGACGGCGCCATCGTGCTCATCAGCGGGTTCGGCGGCGCCGGCATGCCCACCGAACTGATCCACGCCCTCATCGACCAAGGCGCGCGCGAACTCACGGTGGTCAGCAATAACGCCGGCAATCGCGAGACGGGCCTGGCCGCCCTGGTCAAAGCCGGCCGCGTGCGCAAGGTGATCTGCTCGTTTCCGAAGGCCTCGCACTCGTGGGTCTTCGACGAGCTTTACCGGCAAGGCCGCATCGAACTCGAATGCGTGCCGCAAGGCACCATCGCCGAACGCTTGCGCGCGGCCGGAGCGGGACTGGGCGGCTTCTTCACGCCCACCGCCTACGGCACCGAGCTTGCGCGCGGCAAGGAGACCCGCATCATCAACGGCCGCGGCCACGTGTTCGAGGAACCGCTGCATGGCGACTTTGCGCTGGTCAAGGCCGACCGCGGCGACCGCTGGGGCAACCTGACCTACAACATGAGCGCGCGCAACTTCGGCCCCATCATGTGCATGGCCGCCAAGACGACCATCGTGCAGGTGCGCGCCAAGGCTGAATTGGGCGAACTGCCGCCCGAGGCCGTGGTGACGCCGGGCATCTTCGTCAAGCGCGTGACCGAAGTGCCTAACGCCGCCTTTTCCAGTTGACGCCACTGCGCTTGAAGGAGTCCGCATGTTTCATCCCCTGACCCGCGAAGCCATGGCACGGCGCCTTGCCTTGGACATTCCCGACGGCAGCTACGTGAACCTGGGCATCGGCATGCCGGTGCTGGTGGCCGCCCATCTGCCCGAGGGCCGCGAGATCGTGCTGCACAGCGAAAATGGCATCCTCGGCATGGGTCCGCCCCCGGTCGACGCCGACATCAACCTTGACCTCATCAACGCGGGCAAGCAGCCCGTAACGCTGCTGACGGGCGGCTCGTATTTCCATCATGCCGACTCGTTCGCGATGATGCGCGGCGGCCACCTGGACATCTGCGTGATGGGCGGCATGCAGGTCGCGGCCAACGGCGATCTGGCGAACTGGTCGCTGAACAAGCCCGGCGAAGCGCCGGCCGTCGGCGGCGCGATGGATCTGGCCGTGGGCGCGCGCAGCGTGTTCATCATGATGGAGCACAACAGCAAGAACGGCGATCCCAAGATCGTGGAACGTTGCACCTATCCGCTGACCGGCGCGGGCGTGGTGGACCGCATCTACACCGACCTCGCGGTCATCGACGTCACGCCGGACGGCCTGGTGGTCCGGGATATGATCGACGGCATGACGCTGACCGAACTGCAGTCGCGCACCGGCGCGCCCCTGCGCACAGCCTGATGCTGCCCAACCTGCCCGCTCCCGGCTACGCCGCGCCGCCCACGGCCGAAGACCATCCGGACCAGTTGCGCGGCGACCCGGACTACATGCTGACGCTGGCGCGCGGCCTGCATGTCATCCGCGCCTTCGGCACGCGCCGCCATCCGCAGACCGCGGCCGAACTGAGCCGGCGTGCCGGCTTGCCGCGCGCCGTGGTGCAGCGCTGCCTGCACACACTGATCCTGCTAGGCATGGCCGAGCAGCACGGCAGGCTCTACGTCCTGACGCCGCGCATTCTGGGGCTGGGTTACGCGTACTTTTCGTCCACGCCGTTCGTCTCCCTGGCGCAGCCGGTGCTGGAAGAATTGAGCGCGACCGTGAACGAGACCTGCGCGCTCGCCATCATGGAAGGCCACGAAATGCTGTACCTGGCGCGGTCCGAGGTGAACCGCCTGCTGGCCACGTCGATGGGGTTGGGAAGCCGCCTGCCCGCGTATTGCACGTCGATCGGGCGCGTTCTGCTGGCGGAACTGCCGGAGCCTGCGCTGGCGCGGTATTTCGCGGCGACCGACCTGCAGCCCTATACCGAGTTCACGCTGACCACCGAGGCGAAGTTGCGCGCGGAACTGGCGCGCATCCGCGAGCAAGGCTATGCGGTGGTCGACCAGGAACTGGAATTGAATGTGCGCGCGATCTCGGTGGCCGTGCGATCGGCCAGCGGCAAGGCCTGCGGGGCGGTGAATGTCAGCGTGAAGGCGGCGCGCGTGCCGCTCAACCGCCTGCAGGACGACTTTCTGCCGCCCCTGCGGCAGGCCGTGGAACGGATCGGGGAATTCCTGGCCGCGTGAGCGGCCAGCAGCTTACAGGCCGGTGGTATCCAGCGTGAAGGCCGCGGCGGCGCGGCCGATGCGGTCGTTGACCGCGTGCCAGTCATCGGTGGCGGGCGGCGCCTGCACGATGATGCGCGCATAGCCCTGACCATCCAGATCGCGCAGCAGGCCGTACAGCGCCTGCGCATAGCGCGCCGGGTCCGCGGATACCGGTTGCCACTGCACGCGTGGATCGGCGGCGGCGGGTTGCGGGCCGTAGGCCACCAGTACCACGCGGCCTTCGGGCAAATTGCGTCCGGCCAGCACGTCGTGCATGCGGGCCTCGCTGGCCAGTTCCAGCGGCGTGCGCGGCGCGTAATGGGCCTTCAACGTGCCGGACGCGCGCGGCGCCGCGGCGTCGGGCGCAAAAACCTGCACGCCCAGCACGGCCTCGATCTGCGCGGCGCTGATGTGGCCGGGCCGCAGCAGCACGGGCCCCGCGCCGCGATCCAGGCGCGACAGGTCGAGAATCGTGGATTCGATGCCAACGTCCGACGCGCCGCCTTCCAGCACGGGCATGCCGGCCGCGACTTCGTCTGGGAACTCGTTGCGGACGTGTTCGGCGCGGGTGGGCGACACCTGGCCAAACTTGTTGGCCGATGGCGCCGCCACACCACCCTGCCCGTTCGGCTTGCCGGCCGCAAACGCCGCCAGCAGCGCCTGCGCCACCGGATGCGACGGGCAACGGATGCCGATGCTGTCCTGCCCGCCGCTCACCGTGTCGACGATGTGCGGCGCGCGCTTCAGGATCAAGGTCAGCGGACCCGGCCAAAACGCGTCGATCAGCAGCTGCGCCTCGGGCGGCACGTGCGCCGCCCAATACGCCACGTCGCCCTGCGGTGCGATATGCACGATGACGGGATGGTTTGAGGGCCGGCCCTTGGCCGCGTAGATCTTGGCGACGGCCTGCGGGTTTTCCGCGTCCGCGCCCAGGCCGTAGACGGTCTCGGTCGGAAAGGCGGCCAGGTCGCCGTCCAGCATGCGCTGGGCGGCGTGGGCGATTTCCGCGGCGCTGGCGGAGGCGGACGGAGAGGAGGACATCGGCTTGCCGCTTACTCGGGCGCCTGCATGCCCAGCACGGCCGCCACGCGAGCAGCGTCGTCGCGGGCCTGCTGCAAGGTGGCCGCCACGATCGTGATGTGGCCCATCTTGCGGCCACGACGCGCCTCGCGCTTGCCGTACAGGTGCAGCTTGGCCGAGGGCACGGCCAGCGCGGCCGCCCAATCGGGTTCGCGTTGGGCGTCGCCCGTGGCGTCGGCGTACCAGATGTCGCCCAGGATGTTCAGCATGACGGCGGGCGCCAGCAGGTCGGTGCCGCCCAGCGGCAGGCCGGCCATGGCGCGCGCCTGCTGTTCGAACTGGCTGGTGACGCAGGCGTCGATCGTGTAATGGCCGCTGTTGTGCGGACGCGGCGCGATCTCGTTGACGATCAGACTGCCGTCCTTGAGCACGAAGAATTCCACGCACAGCACGCCGTGATAGCCCAGCCCCTGCGCGATGGCCTGCGCGGCTTGGGTGGCGCGTGCCTGGCGTTCGGCGTGGGCCGCGTCCTGCTGCACGGGCGCCGCGGTGGACACGGCCAGGATGCCGTCGACATGCACGTTGCGCGCCACGGGAAACACCACGCTCGCACCGTCGAAACCGCGCGCCAGCACGACCGAGATTTCGTAGTCCAGCGGCATCAGCGCTTCCAGCACGCACGCCACGCCGCCGAATTCGGCGAAGGCGGCAATCGCTTCCTGACGGGTGTTGATGCGGGCCTGGCCCTTGCCGTCGTAACCCAGACGCGCGACCTTGAGGATGCCGGGGAACAGCGCGTCCGATGCCGCGTTCAGATCGGCTTCGCTGCGGATGGCAGCGTGCGGCGCGACCGGGATGCCTTGCGCGGCAATGAAGGTCTTTTCTGCGATGCGGTCCTGCACGATGGCCACGGCGTCGCCAGCCGGGCTGACGCGGCACTGGGTTGCCAGCGCGCGCAGGCTGTCCGCGGGCACGTTTTCGAATTCAGTGGTGACGGCCTGGCACGTCTGCGCCAGGCGGGCCAAGCCGGCCTCGTCGTCATAGGCGGCCTGGATGTGCAGGTCGGCCACCATGCCGGCCGGGCATTCCGCAGCCGGGTCCAGCACCGCGACCTTGTAGCCGAGGCTTTGCGCGGCGTGACAGAACATGCGGCCCAGTTGGCCGCCGCCCAGCATGCCCAGCCAGCCGCCGGGCGCGATCATGAAAGAAGTCGATTGAGTCATTCGGATCAGGCCTCGGGCGGAACCTTCATGTCGCGCGCGACCTGGGTCTGGCGGGCGCGGAACGCCACCAGCTTTGCGTGCAGGCCGGCATCGGTGCCCGCCAGCGTGGCGATCACGTGCAGCGCGGCGTTGGCGGCGCCGGCTTCGCCGATGGCAAAGGTGGCCACCGGCACGCCCTTGGGCATCTGCACGATGGACAGCAGCGAGTCTTCGCCGCGCAGGTATTTGGAGGGGACCGGCACGCCGAACACCGGCACTTCGGTCAGGGCGGCCATCATGCCCGGCAGATGCGCCGCGCCGCCGGCGCCGGCGATGATGCCGCGCAGGCCGCGCTGGTGCGCCGCGGCGCCGTACTCGGCCATGTCCTGCGGCATGCGGTGCGCGGAGATGACGCGCGCCTCGTAGGCCACGCCGAAATCCTCCAGCATCGTCACCGCGTGCTTCATGACCTCCCAATCGCTGGAAGATCCCATAATCACGCCCACCACGGGGGAGGCTTGCGCCGCTGCGGAAGTCTGGTCTGTCATAACCGGTGTCTAGTAGTTGAGACACGGCGCACGCGCCGCGAAATGTCGGGGGACCGCGGGACCGGCCCGCGAAACCCGCTATTTTACCCGGCGCTGAAGACTGCTACGGCAACGTGGCGCTTTTCAGCCAAAGGTAGCTGACCGGATCGTCCGGGCAGGGTCCGAAGCCGCACTGCAGCGTGGTGCTGCCGGCATTGGCCAAGGCGACGATGAAAAACAGGGCCATGACCGCCATGCCCAGCATCGAGACGGGCTTTTTGAGCATGCTGTCGCCCCACTTGCGGTCCACGCACAGCATGACGACGCAGAACACGATGATCGCCGTGAAGGCAACAAACGCCCAGGTATAGAAGTGCACGCCCAGAAAGGGCGTGCCGTAGCCCGCGTCGCCCGGGGCAATGTGCAGCAGCACCTGGCGTCCCGCGGCCAGCATGCCGGCCAGCGCGCCGGCAATGCTCATTGCATAGTGCATCGGCGACGGTCCGAGTCGCAGGTTCAAGAGGAAACCCACACCCGCAAGGATCAGCGCCACGCGCTGCAGCAGGCATAACGGGCACGGCAATTCGTCGTACGCGAATTGCCAGGCGAAGGCCATGCAGAGGATGCCGGTGACCCCGAGCAGCGCCAGGGCATTGATGATGCGCGAGCCGCGCGCCGGGTTGCTGGAAAAGATCATTGCCGCCGCTTCACAGGGACAACGCCAGCGGGCTGGTCATATGGTATTTGTACCAGGCGGCAAAGATGGCCAGGGTCAACAGCCAGAACGTCACGCACGGACGGCGCCGGCCCACGAGCCCAAACCATACTGCCAGCGTCCCAGTCACAAAGGGCAGCATCATCACCATGCGGCGCTCCTTTTCTCGGAAATCCCGTATCAAGCAGCGGACGAGTATAGCGTAACAATCCGAAATAATTTCGCGATAAAAGTGCGGGTTTGCCCGAGGGGTTGCGTCAGCCCGCAGCGCCGCTTCAAGACCCTACCGGCGAAAAAAAAACCGCTCGGGTGGCGAGCGGTTTTTTTGTTGTGGACGCGATCAGGCGATCAGGCGGTCCAGAGCTTCGCGATACTTCGCGGCCGTCTTTTCCAGCACTTCCTGCGGCAGACGCGGCGCGGGCGGGGTCTTGTCCCACGTTTGCGTTTCGAGCCAGTCCCGCACGAACTGCTTGTCGAACGACGGGGGGCTGATGCCGACGCGGTAGCCGTCGGCGGGCCAGAAGCGCGACGAATCGGGCGTCAGCACTTCGTCCATCAGGTGCAGGGTGCCGTTGTCGTCCAGGCCGAACTCGAACTTGGTGTCGGCGATGATGATGCCCTTGGTCGCGGCAAAGGCGGCGGCTTCGGCGTAGAGCTTGAGCGTCACGTCGCGGATGCGCTCGGCCATTTCCTGACCGACTTCCTTGACCACGTGCGCGAAGTCCACGTTCTCGTCGTGCATGCCGAACTCGGCCTTGGCGGCGGGCGTGAAGATGGGCTCGGGCAGCTTGCTGGCCTGTTGCAGGCCGGCCGGCAGCTTGATGCCGCACACCGCGCCGGTCGCCTGATAGTCCTTCCAGCCCGACCCGATCAGGTAGCCGCGGGCAACCGCTTCCACCAGGATGGGCTTCAGACGCTTGACCACCACGGCGCGGCCGCGCACCTGGTCCACTTCGTCGGGCGCCACCACGTCTTCGGGCTTCACGCCGGTCGAGTGGTTGGGCAGGATGCGCGCGAGCTTCTGCAACCAGAATTCGGTCAGTTCGGTCAGCACCTGTCCCTTGCCGGGAATGGGGTCGTCAAGGATCACGTCAAATGCGGAGATGCGATCCGACGCGACGATCAGCAACTTGTCGTCGCCGACCGCGTACATATCGCGCACCTTGCCGCGTCCCAGCAGCGGCAGGGACTTGATGCTGGATTCATGCAAAGCAGAAGTCACGGGAATGGCCTATGGCAAAAATGAACATTCCCGCCGCGGGCGGACGCCAGGGCGGGAAGGGAAACAAAATCGGGCACTAGGCGGAGGCGGCGCCGGACGGCAGCTTCCGCAAAGCGCATAGATTACTGCAAATAAGTTCGTCTTGCCGCCGCTCCGGGCGCGGGGTAGGCTTTCTCTCCCATCCATGATTCGCGCCGGCCGCCCCGAGCGTCACGGCGCAACACCGCCCGGAGACAAAGCCGTATGCAGGATGCTTCCCCCAAACGCATGCCCCACGCCGACGCGCAGGTCCACATGACAGGCGGCTGCCAGTGCGGCGCCATCCGCTACGCCCTCACCGACGAGCCCATCACCGCCGCCACCTGTCACTGCCGCGACTGCCAGTATTCCAGCGGCGGCGCGCCGGCCCACGCCCTGATCTTTCCGGCGGGCGCCGTTACGCTGCTACGCGGACAACCCAAGGAACACCGCTACCAGGGCGACTCCGGCCACACCGTCATGCGCAGCTTCTGTGCAGCCTGTGGCACGCCGCTGTTCGGCAATTCGGAAGGCATGGGCTATGAAGTCGTGCGCGCAGGGTCGCTGGATGACCCCGAAGCGTTTCATTCCCAGGCAAGCCTGTGGACGGACTCGGCGCCGTCATGGCATCACGTGGACCGGACGGTGCCAAGCTTCGGGAAGAATTCGCCGGCGTAGGGCGCGCGTCCGTCATGGCCGCAAAAACAAAAAGAGCTGGCCCGCGAGGACCAGCTCTTTTTTTGCCTGCGCCGCCTTCGCAAGAAGGCGGCATCGGCAAAGACCTTATTGCACCACTTGCGACAGCTTGCCCGACGCGTATTGCGCGGCGATGTCGGTCAGCGGCAGCGGCTTGATCTTGCTGGCGTTGCCGGCGGTGCCGAATTCCGTGTAGCGAGCGACACAGATGGCCTTGGCGGCGGCGCGGGCGGGCTTGAGGTATTCGCGCGGGTCGAACTTCTCGGGGTTCTCGGCGAAGAAGCGGCGGATCGCGCCGGTCATGGCCAGACGGATATCGGTATCGATATTGATCTTGCGCACGCCGTACTTGATGGCTTCCTGGATTTCCTCGACGGGCACGCCGTAGGTTTCCTTCATGTTGCCGCCGAATTCACGGATCTCGGCCAGCAGTTCCTGCGGCACGCTGGAGCTGCCGTGCATCACCAGGTGGGTGTTGGGCAGGCGGGCGTGGATTTCCTTGATGCGGGAGATCGACAGGATGTCGCCGGTGGGCTTGCGCGTGAACTTGTAGGCGCCGTGGCTGGTACCGATGGCGATCGCCAGGGCGTCCAGTTGCGTGCGGCGCACGAAGTCGGCGGCTTGTTCCGGGTCGGTCAGCAGCTGATCCATGGTCAGCTTGCCGTCGGCGCCGTGGCCGTCTTCCTTGTCGCCTTCCATGGTTTCCAGGGAACCCAGGCAGCCGAGTTCGCCTTCGACGGTCACGCCCAGCTTGTGCGCGATGTCCACGACCTTCTTGGTGACTTCGACGTTGTAGTCGTAGTCGGCGATGGTCTTGCCGTCTTCTTTCAGCGAGCCGTCCATCATGACGCTGGAGAAGCCCAGGTCGATCGCGCCCTGGCAGATCTTGGGCGATTGGCCGTGATCCTGGTGCATGACCACGGGGATGTGCGGGTAGGACTCAACGGCGGCCTGGATCAGGTACTTCAGGAAGCCTTCGCCCGCGTATTTGCGCGCGCCGGCCGAGGCCTGCATGATCACCGGGCTGTCGGTCTCCGCCGCGGCTTCCATGATGGCCTGGACCTGTTCCAGGTTGTTGACGTTGAAAGCCGGAATGCCGTAGCCGTGCTCGGCGGCGTGGTCGAGCAACTGGCGCATGGAGACTAGGGCCATGAGTGGTCCTCCTTAGGTACTGTCTATTGAGAGATGGTTGAAGCCTTGCTGAATGGCGTGATTTTACGGGGGAATCGAAGAAAGGTCTTGCAACGGCCGGTATCCTATCCATTCAGGTGAAACCGTTAGGCTTAGGACGGCTTACATCCCGCCTTGCGGCCCCGCCCGGACGGCCCCGGCGCGGCGCGTCGTGCGACCTTTCTGTCCCGCTTGTGAATTAAGGCCTGCCCGCGTGCGGCACATCCACCCGGGTCATCAGAATTCGGGCCTGCGGCTTGGCGCGCCGATTGGCTTCCACGAAATCCGGCGCGGCGGCCATGAAAAGCGTCTTGCCGTCCGGTCCGCCCAGCGCGGCCGCGAAGATGCCGAATTCGCCGGTGTCGATCTGCTCAAGAATCCGTCCGCCACGCTCGACGCGCACGATGCGCTTGCCGATGGCATCGCCCACCCACAACGCGCCCTCTTCGTCCAGCGCGCCGCCGTCCGGCGCAATCTTGGACGACGCGATCACCGCGGTCAGGTCGTCGGTTTCAGGCAGCTCGCCGAAATTGGCCCAGTCGCGGCGCGGGCCCAGCACGCCGTTGGGCTCGATGTCGAACTCGGAAATGCGGTTGGCGAAGGTCTCGTTGACGATCAGGGTCTTGCCGTCGGGCGTGATGAACGAGCCGTTGGGAAAGCACAGACCGTCCGCCACCACCTGCGCCACGCCGTCCGGGTCCACGCGCACCAGCGTCGTCGTGCGCACGGGTTCGCCCGCCATGATGTCGAATCCGAAATTGCCCACGTAGGCGCGGCCCTGCGCGTCCACCACCATGTCGTTGATATGGCCGCCGGTCAGCGCGGACAGGTCGGCATGCACCGACAGCGTGCCGTCCGCCTCGCGCCGCAGCACCTTGCGGTCTTTCATGGACGAGATCAGCAGGCGACCGTCCGGCAGCCAACCCAGCCCCGACGGTTGCTGCGGGACCAGACAGACGCGGTCCACCGCCGCCTGGAGCGTGACGGTGATGACCTGCCCCGTATAGAAGTCCGAGGCCCACAGGCGGTTTTCGTGCCAGCGCAGCCCTTCCAGATAGGTGTAGCCGGAAGCCAGTACGGACAATTCGCGATTCGGCATTGCTTTGTCTCCTTTGTCGCCCCGCGCGGGGCTGGTTCCCAGGTGGCGCCCGGCCGTCCCGACGAGGCCGGAAGGGGCATTCTGGCACGACTGATCTGTCCCCGAACTGACAACTCGCTGTCAGGTTCGCGGCGTTAACATCGCGCCCCAAGGGTTAACCCGAGCAGCACCTGGACCCTGGCATGTCCGTCACCGGACCGTCTGCCCCGCCTCATGCCGGCGGGCCTGGCCCTCTGGGCCAAGCGGCGGCTCCCCGTTATCCCGTTTTCAAATGAACACTAAGAAGCTGACGCGTTATATCGGCATCGCCATGGTGCTGGGCATCGTGGTGGGCTATGTCTGCAACAAGTTCGCGCAGACCCCGGAAGAGGCAAAGCAGATTGCCTCGTACTTCAGCCTGATCACCGACATCTTCCTGCGCATGATCAAGATGATCATCGCGCCGCTCGTGTTCGCCACCCTGGTGACCGGCCTGGCCAGCATGAGCGACGCCAGCGCGGTGGGCCGCATCGGCATGCGCGCCATGATCTGGTTCATCGCCGCCTCGGCGATTTCTCTGCTGCTGGGCCTGGCGCTGGTCAACATCTTCCAGCCCGGCGCGCACATGAACCTGGCGATCCCGGACGCAGGCATAACCTCGGGCCTGAAGACGGGCGATTTCACGCTGAAGGCGTTCATCGCCCACGTGTTCCCCAAGAGCATTGCCGAAGCGATGGCCAACAACGAGATCCTGCAGATCCTGGTGTTCTCGCTGTTCTTCGGCGCCGCGCTGTCGTTCATCCGCGGCAAGGGCCACAACACGATCTACAACATGATCGATGAACTGGCCAAGATCATGTTCCGCGTGACCGACTACGTGATGCGCTTTGCGCCACTGGGCGTGTTCGCCGCCATGGCCGCCGCCATCACGACCGAAGGTCTGGGCGTGCTGGTCAGTTACGGCAAACTGATCGGCGAGTTCTACCTGGGTCTGGCGCTGCTGTGGGCCATTCTGTTCGGCGTCGGCTACCTGTTCCTGGGCAAGTCCACGTTCCGCCTGGGCGGCCTCATCAAGGAACCGACCTTGCTGGCGTTCTCGACCGCGAGCAGCGAATCGGCCTATCCGAAGACGATCGAGGCGCTGTCGCGGTTTGGCGTGTCCAAGCGCATCTCGGGCTTCGTGCTGCCGCTGGGTTATTCGTTCAACCTTGACGGCTCGATGATGTATCAGTCCTTCGCGGTGCTGTTCATCGCGCAGGCTTACAACATCGAGATGAGCTTCACGCAGCAGCTGACCCTGTTGCTGGTACTGATGGTGACCAGCAAGGGCATGGCCGGCGTGGCGCGCGCGTCGCTGGTCGTGGTGGCTGCGACGCTGCCGATGTTCCATCTGCCGGAAGCCGGCCTGCTGCTCATCATGGGCATCGACCAGTTCTTCGACATGGGCCGCACCGCCACGAACGTGGTCGGCAACAGCCTGGCGACGGCCGTGATCGCGAAGCTGGAAGGCAAAGAGGAAGGCAGCGGAGAAGGTATCGAAGAAGGCACCGCTGATGCCGCGTCCGCGCAGGCTTCGAACGAGGCGCCGCCCAGCCGGCCCGCCAGCCAGAACGCATAAGTAAAACGGGCCGCAATGGCCCGTTTTTCATGGGTGGCGCCCGCTTGACCGGCGCGGGCGGCCGGGCGCAACATAAAGGCCCATTTCGACCACGTACCGGCCCGGCGCGCATGGGCGCCGCGTCTGGCCCGCACACCATGAATCTTCTATCTACCCGGGCGGCCGCAGCCGCCGCGCTTGCCGCCGGCCTTTTTGCGGCGGTACCCGCCGCGCATGGCTGGACCCGCATTTCGTGCGACCTTGCCGGCACCGTCGCCACCTTTCCCACCACCTTCCGCCAATTCCGCACCGACGGCACGGAACTGACACAGGTGCTGTTCAAGCTTAAGGTGAAGGCCGCCGACATACCGGACGGCGAACGGGCGGACACCGACTGCGCCGAATTCGTGAACAAGGACGTCGACGTGGTGCTGGAGAACGTGGCAGCGCGCAACATCCTGCGCGGCAAGCCCTTGAAGGTGCGCTACAAGTACGACGAATCGCTGGGGCAGACGCTGGCGACCAAATACGAACTGGCGCGCTGAGCCTGCCCTCCCGGTATCCCGGCAGCGATATCAGTCGTTAACCGAGCAGGACACGGGCGCGCCGTCTTCGAATTCCACGTCGTAGGTGTGCACCGGATCCCAGGGCAGCGTGAACCACAGTTCGTAGCCGTCGCCGTCTTCGTCGAACAGCCACAGCGCGCGCAGCACGGCTTTTTCGGCCATGGCTTCGGCGGTTTCTTCGGCCAGGAGCTGGTCGTCTTCGATGCCCAGCTTTTTGTAGTGCTCGTACGAATAGTTGTCGAGGAGGAACTCGGCCGCGGCAAGAATCTGTTCGTCCAGGTTGTCAATGATGGCCTTGACCACCTTGGAGGCGCCGGCAAGGGGTTCTTCGCCGTCGGTCTGGATCATGACGTGAATGGGGGGCCGACCCTCTCCGGCGGGGACGTTTTCCGCCGCCCACAGATCGGGTTCTTCGAGGTCCTGGGTGAAATTGAATCGTGCCATCGGGGGCTCCGTAAATTGAAACGGCAAGCCGGAAAAGGCAGCGGCTTGCCCTAGGCCGTGAGACCTTTCAGCCATTTAACCAGATGCCGGCTCCTGCGTCTGTGGCGGGAAGCGACGTTTTTGCGCCTAGGACATGCGCACGTCTTGCCAGACCGGCGTGAGCGCTAGACCGGTTCCAGGGGCAAATGCGGCGGCGCAGGCAGGTCAACCCGGATCGCGTCGCCGGCACGAACCGTGCCGCCGGCGACCACGATGGCCATGACGCCGGCCCGGCGCATGAGGCTGCCATCGGGATGGCGGCCCAGCACCGCGGCAGTCAGGCCTTTCTGATATTTGTCCAGTTGCGAGCACGGATTGCGCAGGCCGGTGATTTCCACGATCGCATCGGCGCCAATCCGCAGCCGCGCGCCGCGCGGCAAGCCCAGCAGGTCGATGCCGCGGGTGGTGATGTTTTCGCCCATGCTGCCGGCATCCACGTTGAAGCCGGCCGCCTGCAGTTCATCGTGCAGTTCGCCGTGAATCAGGTGGACCTGCCGCAGATTCGGTTTCGTCGGATCGGCCCGGACGCGGGATCGATGCTTGACGGTGACGCCCAGGTGCGCATCGCCCTCGATGCCCAGCCCGGCCAGCAACCGGATGGACGGCGTCACGGGTTTGGTGAAGGTATGAGCGGCGCTGAGCGCCACGGCGGACACGATGGGATTCATGGGGTTTGCGACGGAGCGGCGGCATTGGCGCACAGGTCCAGCAGAATATCCGAAAACTGCGATTCCGCCGTCAGCGCCTGTTCCCGCTTGCGCCGGATCAGGTTGATCGGCGGCAGCTCCCAACCGAAATCCCAGGGCACCATGCCCAGCCTGCCGCGCTGGCACAGTTCGCGCGCGATGTCCTCGGGCACCACCGAGATCGACGACTCGTTGAGCGACAGGATGCCCTCAATCACGTCCGTGGAGTAGGCCTCCAGCACCGGCGACGGCGGCTGCAGCCCGGCGCGGATGAAATGCTCCACGATCAGTTGCCGCGTCGGCGTGTTGGCCGCCGGCAGCACCCAGTCCAGCGCCGCCACGGCGGCCCAGTCCGGCTTGCGCCGCGCCAACCGCTGGGCGAGCCCGCCGTGCGCGATGAGACGGGGCCGCTGGCGATACAGCACGCGATGCATCAGGTCTTCGTGCATCACCGTGGACGTGGCACGGCTGATGATGCAGTCCAACTCGTGCTGTCGCAGCATCGGCACCAAGTGGTCGGTCGTGGCGCGGTGCAGGCTCAGCGTGACGCCATGACGTTGATGCAGGCGGCTAATGGCGGCGGTCAGCAAGGCGCTGGACACGTACGGCACCACGCCCACATGCAGATGCGCCGACCGCCCGGCATGCAGCGCCTCGACCTCGCGCTCCCATAGATCCAGGTCGCTGAGCATGTGCCGCGCGCGCACCAGCGCCAGATTGCCCAGCGCGGTCGGCTGCAACCCGCTGCCCGTACGCAGGAACAGCGGCGCGCCAAAAATGTCCTCCATTTCGGCGAGCGCCTTGGTGACCGCGGGCTGGCTGATGCCGGTCTGCGCGGCGACGCGCGTCAGCGATTTATGGCGGTCGATGTTGACCAGCAGCGTCAGATGACGGTGCTTGAGTCGGTTGGCAAGACGGACGGCATCGGGGCTCATGGCAGTTTTCTCTATAACCCTTTGGTTATGCAATTATGCCCACAAAGATAAAACCAGTTATTTCAGACACCTATACTGCTTGCATCCTCTTAAGTCTTGCGGGAACCGCCCGATGAATCCGTCCTTCACCACCCGACCTGAAATACGCGG
This sequence comes from Achromobacter sp. UBA5777, assembly GCF_002418565.1. Lineage (NCBI taxonomy): Bacteria > Pseudomonadati > Pseudomonadota > Betaproteobacteria > Burkholderiales > Alcaligenaceae > Achromobacter > Achromobacter sp. UBA5777. Next base: position 17,570 of record NZ_DIEJ01000192.1, read on the forward strand.
CACATTCGGCGTGGTGTCGTCCACGCACTGGCTGGCGTCGCAAGTGGCGATGAGCGTGCTGGAACGCGGCGGCAATGCCTACGACGCCGCCGTGGCCGGCGGGTTCATCCTGCAGATCGTCGAGCCGCACCTGAACGGGCCGGGCGGCGAAGTCCCCATCCTGTTCTGGAGCGAGCGCGAACAACGCATGCGCGCGCTGTGCGGACAGGGCCCGGCGCCCGCGCTGGCAACGCCGGCGTATTTCCGCGGAATGGGACTGGACCTCGTGCCGGGGATCGGCCTGCTGCCCGCGACGGTGCCCGGCGCGTTCGGCGCTTGGCTGACCTTGCTGCGCGACTACGGCACGTGGGAGCTGGCCGACGTGCTGCAACCGGCCATCGAGTATGCGCGCGACGGCTTTCCGCTGGTGCCGCGCATCTCGCAAGCGATTCTGGCGGTGCAGGCGCTGTTCCGCGACGAATGGAAGAGCTCGGGCGACGTCTGGCTGCCGGGCGGCCGCGTGCCCGCCCCCGACGCGCTGTTCCGCACGCCCGCCATCGCGGCCACCTACACCCGCATCCTGAACGAAGCGCACGCCGCAAGCACCGACCGTCGCGGCCGCATCGACGCGGCGCTCGACGTCTGGTATCGCGGTTTTGTGGCCGACGCCATCGACAGCTTCTATACGAACGAGGCCGTGCTCGACACCACGGGGCAGCGCAACCCCGGGCTGCTGCGCAAATCGGACCTGGCCGACTGGCGCGCCACGTACGACGAACCGCTGACCACGCAATATGGCCGCTACACCGTAGCCAAATGCGGTGTGTGGTCGCAAGGGCCGGTGCACCTGCAACAGCTCGCGCTGCTGCGCCATCTGGACGTCGACAAACTGGACCCGCTGTCGCCGCAGTTCGTGCACCGCATCGCCGAGGCCGCCAAGCTGGCGTTCGCCGACCGCACCGCCTGGTATGGCGATCCCGATCACGTCCAGGTGCCGCTCGCGGCCCTGCTCAGCGACGACTATGCGCGAGCGCGCGCCGCCGGCATCGGCGAACGCGCCTCGGCCACGTTGCAGCCCGGCAGCCCCGGCGGACTTGCGCCGCGCCTGCCCGACCTGGATGCCGCGATCCGCACGCTGGCCGCGTCGGATACCCGCTACGGCGTGGGCGAACCGACCTTTGCCGCGTTGCCGCCCGTCTCGGAGTGGGCGACGCGCGAACTGTTCGTGGGCGACACCTGCCAGATCGACGTCATCGACCGCGACGGCAACATGGTGGCCGCCACGCCATCGGGCGGCTGGCTGTCGTCCAGCCCCGTCGTACCGGAACTGGGCTTTTCGCTGACGACCCGTCTGCAGATGACCTGGCTGGACGACGGCGTGCCGGGCCAGTTGCAGCCGGGCAAGCGTCCCTGCACCACCCTGTCGCCCGGCCTGGNNCACGCCCGGCGGCGACCAGCAGGACCAATGGACCGTCGCATTCTTTCTGCGCCATGCCATGGGCATGAACCTGCAGGCGGCCATCGACGCGCCGTCCTGGCATATTGATCACTTTCCCGGCTCATTCTGGCCGCGTTCGCAGACGCTGAACCGGCTGACGGTGGAATCGCGCATGCCCGCCGCCACGCTGGACGCGCTGCGCGCCGCCGGCCACGACGTCAAGGTCGGGCCGGACTGGTCCGAAGGCCGCATCAGCGCCTGCACGCGCGAGCCGGCCGCGGGCGGACAGATGCTGCTGCGCGCGGCGGCCAATCCCCGCGGAATGCAGGGATACGCCGTCGGCCGCTGAATCGATTTTCATACGACCGGCTCTCAGAAGCCGGACACAACGCAAGGGGTAAACACCATGACACTGCACTTCAAACGACTGCTGCGCACGTTCGCGCTGGGCCTGGCGATGGCCGCGCCCGCCCTCTCGCACGCCGCCTGGCCCGAAAAGCCCATCACGCTGGTCGTGCCGTGGGCGGCGGGCGGCTCCACCGACATCCTGGCGCGCGTGCTGTCCGAAGGCCTGACGCAATCGCTGGGCCAGCCGGTCATTGTCGAGAACCGCTCGGGCGCATCGGGCAACATCGGGACCGCCTTCGTCGCGCGCGCCAAGCCGGACGGCTACACGCTGCTGGTGGGCTCGATGAGCACGCACACGATGAATCAGGCGCTCTATTCCAACATGCCGTTCGACGGCGTGAAGGACTTCACGCCCATCGCCGAATTGGCCCTCGTAACCAACACGATGGTGGTGCATCCGTCAGTGCCGGCATCGAACCTGAAGGAATTCATCGCATACGCGAAGGCCAATCCCGACACCGTGGCGTATGCCTCGGCGGGCCAGGGCTCGACCAACCACCTGAGCGCGGTCCTCTTCGAAAAGGCGGCCGGCGTGAAGATGATGCACATCCCCTATCGCGGCGGTGCACCTGCGGTTTTGGATACGGTGGCGGGCCGCACGCAGGTGCTGTTCAGTGCCGGCACGCAGACGCTGCCGCACGTGCAGTCGGGCAAGCTCAAACTGCTGGCCGTCACCGAGGAACAACGCTCGCCGCTGCTGCCCGACGTGCCCACCGTGGCCGAAACGCTGCCGGGGTACGAGCTGGCGGTCTGGTACGGCGCGTTCGGTCCGGCCGGCATGCCGCCAGAACTGGCTGCCAGGCTGAACCGCGAGATCAACGTGATCCTCAAGCGGCCCGACGTCATCAAGAAAATGGGCGACATGGGCGTGCTGCTGACCGAGACCACGCCCGAGCAGTTCGGCCAGATCCTGGCGCGCGATGCCGACAAGTACGGCAAGCTGATCAAAGAACTGGGAATCACGGCGGAATGACGGACGCATCTCCCAGCCAGGCGCTGGCCGGCGTGCAGGCCATCGCCCGCGCCTACGCGGACGGCCAGCCGGCCGCCGCCTTCCAGGCAATCGACGACTATGCGCGCCTCAGCCTTGCGCACGCGTTGTGCACCGTGAATCGCTACGATGCCGACGCCATGCGCGTGGTGCGCCTGTACAGTTCGAACCCGCAGGCTTACCCGCCGGGCGGCAGCAAGGACAAGACCGGCACGGCATGGGGCCGGCACGTGTTGCTGGAACAGCGGGTGTTTGTGGGCGAGGGAGAGGCGGCCATCCGCGAATTCTTCAACGACCACGATGCGATCCGCAGTCTGGGACTGCAGTCGGTCATCAACGTGCCGGTGGCGTATGACGGCGTGTGCCTGGGCACGGTCAACTTCCTGATGCCGCGCCCGGCGGTGTCGGACGACGACATCCACGCGGCGCGCGTGGCGGGTCTGCTGGCGCTGCCGGCGTTCCAGGCGCTGGAGCGGGCGGCGTGAAGGGGGAGGCGCAGATGCCGTGAACGTTACGGTATCTGCCGCCGACGCCCGCCGTCGGAAACTTCCGCCGTCGGAAACTTCCGCCGTCGGCAACTCCCGCCTCGGAAACGCCCGCCACGGCAATCGCACGCCGCGGGAAAGGCCCGCCCCGGGAAAGGCCCGCCCCGGGAAACGCCCGCCCCGGCAACGATCTGAAAGACATCTGTCACAAATGCCGAAGTCGCGGGACGGCGCCGCAGGTATATTGGACCTATTTCCCCCATTGCCTGGCGCTCATCATGATCAAAGGTTCCTGCCTCTGCGGCCGCGTTGCCTACGAGATCAACGGTCCGCTCACCGACGCCCTCAACTGCCATTGCGCGATGTGCCGCAAGACGCACGGCGCGGCTTTCCGCAGCCGAGCGACCGTGCAGTCCAAGGACTTCGCCTGGACGCAGGGCGAAGACCACGTGACCTGGTACGCGTCGTCGCCCGGCAATTACCGGGGATTCTGCGAGGCTTGCGGCACACCGCTGCTCAGCCGCTTTGACCAGACGCCCGACGTCTACGGCCTGCCGCTCGGCGCGCTGGACGACGATCCGGGCGTCAAGCCCGAGGCGCATTACCACGTCGCCAGCAAGGCGCCGTGGTACGACATCACGGACGCGCTGCCCCAGCACCCCGGCGCCATGGACGAAGCCCCGGAGCACGAACCGCAGGTATCGCCGCTGACCTTTTCGCACGGAAGATGAACCCACGTCCGGCTCCGGACTTCACAGGAGACTGATATGAGCGACTACGGCGTCGTACTGGACCCGACCACCTTGCAATTCACGCGCAGGCTGCCTGCGAGCGTGCAGGAGGTGTGGGCCTGGCTGACGGAATCCGACAAGCGCGGCCAATGGCTGGCATTCGGCGACATGGACCTGATGGAGGGCGGCGGCGTCACCCTGCGGTTCCTGCATGCCGACCTGTCCTCCGTGCGCGAACCGACGCCCGAGGCCTACAAGCCCTACGAGGAAGGCCTGACCACGCAGGGCCTGATCACCCGGTGTGAACCGCCGCACGTGCTCAGTTACACCTGGGGCGGCTCGGCGGGCGCCCCGTCCGAAGTGACTTTCGAGATGTCCCCTGACGACGACGGCGCGCGCCTGGTGCTTACGCATCGCAAGCTCGCCACGCGGGATGACATGGTGGACGTGGCGGGCGGTTGGCACACGCACCTGAACGTGCTGGCAGCCCGTCTGGCCGGACGCGATCCGGGCCCCTTCTGGTCGGCCAACGCCGCCTGGGAAGCCGAATACCAGCGCCGCATCCCACGCCGATAGAGTCGTTCAAGCGCAACTATCGCGGCCGAATCCGGGATTAAAGCTGGCTAAACCGCCGGCTTTGCAGTAACATAAACCCGTGATTTTTCCGCAAAAACCGGACTTCGGTCATCCTGCGTGCCAACCTGTAGCGCCCAAGAAAGGGCGCTACTGAATGAACGTCAGCGACGCGAACGAGATCCGGTTTTTTATTGGGGCCGCCCTTTTTGGGTGCACCCCGTCACTGCCCAGCACGCCGCTGCAGTCCCCGTGGCGCCAGGCGTTGCCGCAGACTCGGCAACCCCGCTTCATCCGGCAAGGTGCCCGCAGCACCCACGCCGCGACCACAGCGCGCATCGCGCGCACTTACCTCAGGGCGCGAGTATCCGCCATTTCAGACATCCGCCCGGATGCCGTGGCCCATACCCACGCTTGCCCGAACGTTTTTTTGCGTTCAAACCGCTGGACCGGTTTATCCGAGTCCGACGCGCTTGCCGCCTTGCGCGGCGCGACATGCCGCAGGCATGCCTGCGCGTTTTGATCAAGGAGTAGAAGATGGCTAAAGAAGAACTCATCGAATTGGATGGCATCGTTGACGAAGTGCTGCCCGATAGCCGCTACCGCGTCAAACTGGACAACGGCATCGAAGTCGGCGCCTACGCGTCGGGCCGTATCCGCAAGCACCGCATCCGCATCCTCGCGGGCGATCGCGTCACCCTGGAAATGTCCCCGTACGACCTGACCAAGGGCCGTATCAACTTCCGCCACAAGGACGAGCGCGCCCCCACGATGCAGCGTCCCCAGCACCACCGCCGCTAAGCCGGCCGCCCGGGCCGGCTTTCTTGCCGGCGCCCGGCTCCCTCTTTTCGCGGATCCTTTAGCAGGATTCGCGCGCTGCCGTAATGCGTGGAACGCCTGTTCATGAAAGAATGGCGCTCCTCGCCTGGCGCAACGCCAGGCCGGATACGCACGAAGCACGATGGACCTGAAAGAAGAATTGCAAGCCGCCGCAGACCAGCTTGCCCTCTCGCGAAGACGTTTCGCAAAGGGCGAGGAAGGCCTGCGCCTGCTGCGCCAGTCGCGCGAGGCGTTCATCAACAGCCTGCGCAATACCGGCCTGACCTACGCCGAAGCCAAGACCAAGTACGACAACTGCCTGGACGACCAGGAAGCCGGTCAGCGCAACGTGCAACAGCAGATGGAATACGCCGAGCGCATGCACCAGTATGTGCTCAAGCGCATCGCGCTCGAGGCCGAGAAGGCCTGAGCGTAGCTCGCCGTCCAGTCAGGGCGGCATTCGTCAGAGCGGCATCCGTCAGAGCTTGAACGCGTCCAACCTTTGAACGCGTCAAAGCCGAACCGCGTCAGGGCTTGAACGCCCCGATGAAGATCGCCGGATCGATGCGCGCATCGTTCAGGCTGACGTTCCAGTGCAGGTGCGGCCCCGTCGCCCGCCCGGTCGCCCCCACCTTGCCCACCACGCCGCCGCGCGGCACCTCGTCGCCGACCTTCACGGAGATGGCCGACATGTGGCAGAACATGCTGACGAAACCCTGGCCATGGTCCAGGAACACCGTCTTGCCATTGAAGAAATAATCCCCCACCAGCACCACCACCCCGGCCGCGGGCGCCTTGATGGGCGTACCGGCCGGCACGGCGAAATCCAATCCCGAATGCGGATTGCGTTCCTGGCCGTTGAAGAAGCGGCGCAGGCCAAAGGGGCTGGACAGGCGACCGCCGTCGACCGGACGATCCAGGATCAGGTTGCTGGGCGTGATGCCCGCGCGAAAGCCGCGGTAGGCCTCGACCTGCTCGGCCAGTTCCCGCTCAATGCGCTTGAGGTCGTCCGGATTCGGATCCACCTGACGCCGGTTCTTGAGCGTGATGTGCTGCGCCACGTAATCCTTGGCGCCGACCGTGAACGCCACCTGACGCGTGCCGCCGCCGTCCTTGACCTGCACCTGTTCCTGGCCAGGCTTGACGGTAAGCGGAATGCCGACCACGGCGATCCACTGCTTGCCCGCTTCCCGCACCACCAGCACGGGCCGGTCCAGGTAGGTGACCTGGGGCGCGGCCGCGCCGTCGCCCAGGCTCAGCACGGCCACGCCGCCCGGCACGCGGGCGTCGAGCTTGCGGGTGATGTAACTGGCCTGCTGCGCCCGCGCGGGCCAGGCCAGGCACAGGGCAGCGGCGGCCAGCCCGGCGCGCAGGACGTCGCGGCGGTCAACCATGACGTTTACAGGCACAGGTTGGCCGGTTCAATGATGGTCTGGGCGCGGCGGGGGGGGGGGGGCGG
>NZ_DIEJ01000192.1:24515-50947 GCF_002418565.1 Achromobacter sp. UBA5777
GTGGGTGGTCGTCAGGACGGCCTCGACGCCCAGGCTGCCGTGCAGGACGAGTTCATACCCGTTGCGCACCGGCTTCTGTTCGAAGTTGACGTCCAGTCCCTTCCAGGCGTCCGCCACGCATTGGGTGTAGTCCTGGGCGGTGCGCTGCGTGGATCCGTAGAACACGGGCTCGCGGTCGCGGACGTCTTTGACATTGGCGCAGGCCGTCAGGGCAGCCAGGGCGGTAAGGGACAGGATGGTACGAACCTTCATGACGATGAAAATNNCAGCAGGGGTTGATCGGGGCGGCCAACTATACCGCACGGTCTTGGCGGGGCGAGGCCCCGCCATGGTGCGCCACGACGGCTAGCCGCCGCGCAAGGCGATGCGGCGTTGTCGCCCGCGCTACGCCTGCGCGGGCCGCCGGGCGGACTTGGGGCGGAAGGCCGCAATGACCTCGGGGCGCGTCTCGGCGTACGGGCCCCCAATGAGGTCGATGCAATACGGAATGGCGGCGAAGATGCCCGGCACCAGCACGGCGCCGTCCTCGCCCTTGAGTCCTTCCAGTGTCTCGCGGATGGACTTGGGCTGGCCCGGCAGGTTCACGATCAGGGCGGCATGGCCGTCCGTTTCGCGGATGACTGCCACCTGCCGCGACAGGATGGCCGTGGGCACGAAACGCAGGCTGATCTGGCGCATCTGCTCGCCAAAGCCCGGCATTTCCTTGGTGCCGACCGCCAGCGTGGCCTCGGGCGTGACGTCGCGCCGCGCGGGGCCGGTGCCGCCGGTCGTCAGGACGAGGTCGCAGCCGCAGCCGTCGACCAGTTCAATCAGGGTCTCGGAGATGCGGGCCGGCTCGTCGGGAATCAGTCGCTCCACCGCCTGCCACGGCGACACCAGCGCCCCGCCCAGCCATTCGCGCAGCGCGGGCAGTCCCTGATCCTGATAGGCGCCGGTGGAGGCGCGGTCGGAAACGGACACCAGCCCCACGATGAGTTCGTCGGAGTGGCTGCGGGCAATACGGGCAATGTCGGTCATGGCGAAGGGGGAAATCCGGCGGTGAAACGCCGCGGCGGCGGCAGGCGGCACGGCGGGCCAGGGGTCCTGGCCGGGCGCGCGACATCGATGCTATCGCATTCTGCCGGGCGGCACGCGGCGGGCGCGAGCGGGGTGAGACCGGGGGCGCGGCCGGTGTGGCTGGGGCGAAGTGTCGCAAAAAGGGGAATCGGCGAGCCGCCCAGGGTTTCCCGCGCTTGTTCGCGTCATGGCCGCTGGATAACATCCGCTAACAATACCGCCCCCTTTGTCCAGGCGCGACGCATTTTCGGGTTTCCCATGTTTAAACGCACCCTTCGGCAGCACGCGCTTGCCGCGGCGCTGGCCCTGTCCGCCGCGGCCGTGGCCGGCTGGGCGGCCCTGCATACGCTGGCCCTGAAGACCGAACCGGTGCCCGCCGCCGCACCCGGCATCTACATCCCCAACCTGGGCAATACCCTGGACGAGCAGACGCGCAATCTGTCACGGTTGAGCCAGGCGCTGCGCACGGGCGACCGCCTGGTGATCCTCGGGTCGTCGGAGCTCACCAGCAACGACCTGCGCTTCGTGCCCTACCGCTTCCTGGCCGACGAGCTGCAGATGCCCGTCCTGGCGTACGGCCATTCCGGGTTCCAGTCGCTGGGCATGCAGTTCGTGCTGGCGGCGCTGGCCGACGACCTGTCGCCCGCCTCGCGCGTGGTCGTGATGCTGTCGCCCGGCTGGTTCGACGGCGAGGGCGGACTGGGGCCGGACGAATTCAAGGAACACGCCAACCCGCTGCTGCCCCGGCTGCTGCGCCAGCCCGATGGCAGGTCCGAAGTCTTGCGGTGGCTGGACGCCAAGGGCGACGCCGGCGTGTACTGGTCGATGGCGGCCGAGCAGGCGTATGTGTTTCGTCAACGGCTGGCCAGCCTGTGGGCGCCAGCGTACGCCGCCCCCCTTCCCGAACGGGAACGCGAAGGCCCCGCGGCGGCGGCGCGCGTGGTGGACTGGGACGCGCTGGCCGATCAGGCGCAGGCCGCCGAGCAGGCGCTCATGAGGGACAACCGCTACGCCGTGCGCGACGAATTCTTCAACAAGTACCTGCGCAGCATCCCCAAGGGCGGCAAGACCGCCTACCAGCCCCAGCCCCTGACCGGCCGCGACGAATTGCGCGAACTTGACGCCCTGATGGCGCTGCTGCATCAGCATCACGTCAATGCGCTGTTCGTCATGCAGCCGCTGCACCCGATGGTCTTCAACGACCTGGACCGGTTCGACCCGATCCAGCGGCAGGTCGCCGGCCTGTGCGAGCGCTACGCGATGACCTGCATGGACATGTACGACGCGCCCTTCGAGGTCGGCACGCTGCGCGACGTGCAGCATCTGGGCGAGCTGGGCTGGCTGCGCGTCAACCAAAAGATCGCCGAGGTATTCCGCCCATGAAAAGAACGCTGTGGCTCTGCATGCTGTACCTGGGAATCCTGGCCGTGATGGTCATCCAGGCGGATACGTCCGCCAACCTGGGCAAGCCCATGGAGATCGAATTCCAGTATTCGAAGTTCTAAGATTTGGGGGCCGCTTCATTCAGGGACAGGTCATAAATCTGCAATAATCGGGGCATTCTCGCCGGAACCTCGCCCCCTCCCCCATGTTCGACCTCTTCCACGGCCTAGACCTCTGGGTTGGCCTCAGTCTTGTGCTGGCCCTGACATTCGTCCTGGCCTTCGAATTCATCAACGGCTTTCACGACACGGCAAACGCCGTGGCAACGGTCATCTACACCAAGGCCATGCCGCCGCATCTGGCGGTCGTCCTGTCCGGCATCTTCAACTTCCTGGGCGTCTTGCTGGGCGGCGTGGGCGTCGCCTACGCCATCGTCCATCTGCTGCCCGTCGAACTGCTGATCAACGTAGACACCGGCCGCGGCTTGGCAATGGTCTTCGCCATGCTGGCGGCGGCCATCGCCTGGAACCTGGGCACCTGGTACTTCGGCATTCCGGCGTCCAGCTCGCACACGCTGATCGGCTCGATCCTGGGCGTGGGCCTGGCCAATGCGCTAATCACCGACCTGCCGCTGGGTGAAGGCGTGAACTGGGGCAAGGCCATCGATATCGGCCTGTCGCTGGTGGCCTCGCCCATCGCCGGTTTTGCGGTGGCAGGCCTGCTGCTGCTGGCGCTCAAGCGCTGGCTGCCGCTGTCCAAGATGCACAAGACCCCCGAACAGCGCCGCGCCATCGACAACAAAAAGCATCCGCCGTTCTGGAACCGGCTGGTGCTGGTGCTGTCGGCCATGGGCGTGAGCTTCGTGCACGGCTCGAACGACGGGCAGAAGGGCATCGGCCTCATCATGCTGGTGCTGATCGGCATCGTGCCGGCCAACTTCGTGCTGGACACCCACAGCACCACCTACCAGATCGAACGCACCCGCGACGCCGCCAACCACCTGATGGTGTTCTACCAGCGCAACGAAGCGCTGCTGGGCGACTTCCTGGCGCTGCGCCGCGTCGACATCCAGGAAGACCTGCCCGCCAATTTCCGCTGCGACCCCGCCCTGACCGTGCCGACCATCATGGCGCTGCAAAAGGACCTGCACGGGGTTTCCAACTACGCCGACCTGTCTGCGCAAAAGCGCATCGACGTGCGCCGCTATCTGCTGTGCCTGGACGACACCGCCAAGAAGGTGGCGCGACTGGAAGGCCTGCCCGCCCGCGAGGCCGCCGACCTGCAACGGCTGCGCGCGGACCTGACCGCCACCACCGAATACGCGCCCTTCTGGGTGATCGTGGCCGTGGCGCTGGCGCTGGGCGCCGGCACCATGGTCGGCTGGCGCCGCGTGGTCCTGACCGTCGGCGAAAAAATCGGCAAGCAGGGCATGACCTATGCACAAGGCATGTCGGCGCAGCTGACCGCCGTGGGCGCCATCGGTCTTGCCAACGTCTTCAGCCTGCCGGTGTCCACCACCCACGTGCTGTCCTCGGGCGTGGCGGGCACCATGATCGCCAACAAGACGGGGCTGCAGGGCAACACGGTGCGCAACATCCTGCTGGCCTGGGTGCTGACGCTGCCCGCCTCGATGCTGCTGGCCGCTGGCCTGTTCTGGATCGGCGTACAGATCGCGGGCTGATCGCAGTCTGACCGATTCGGCCGTGCAGGCAATCTGCACGGCCGCTGCAACACTCTGGGTAGCGCGCCGGCCTATGCGCCCGCGCCCGGCGCCGTCTACGATGGCGCCATGACACCCGCATCCCCTACCCTGCATTACATCTTCGACCCGCTTTGCGGCTGGTGCTACGGCGCCGCGCCGCTGGTGGAGGCCGCCCGCGCCGTTCCGGGCCTGAACATCGAGCCGCATGGCGGCGGCATGATGACCGGCAGCAACCGCCAGCCGGTCACCGACGCCCTGCGCCGCTACGTCATGCCGCACGACGAGCGCATTGCGGGCCTCACGGGCCAGCCGTTCGGCGCCGATTACTTCGACGGCCTGCTGCGAGACAGCGGCGCCGTGTTCGATTCCGAACCGCCCACCACCGCCATCCTGGCCGCCCAAACGCTGGCGGGCCGCGGCCTGGACCTGCTGCACCGGATGCAGCGTGCGCATTACGTGGAAGGCCGGCGCATTGCCGATCCCGCCGTGCTGCGCGCGCTGGCCGTTGAAATCGGTCTGGATGCCGAGGCCTTCGATGCTGCCTACGAACAGGCACAGGGCGCCGAGACTGCCGCCCACATTGCCGCCAGCCGCCGGCTGCTGGCGCAAGTCGGGGGCACGGGCTTTCCGACGCTGGCGCTGGAGCGCAACGGCGCTTTCACGCTGCTGGAACCCAGCCGGTACCTCGGCCGTCCCGAGCAATGGCGCGACCACCTGGCGGCGCGCATCCAGGGCGGCGCCTGACGCCCCGGATCAGGTCTCTTCGATGTCCCCGTCGCGCTGCAAGGCGCGGTGCATCGCCGGACGCTCACCCAGGCGTTCGACGTACGCATTGAACACGGGCGTTTCAGGCACGATCTTCATCCGCATCATGTACTGCAGCGAGCCGCCCAGCACGATGTCCACAGCGGAGAACCTGTCGCCCAGGAAAAACGGCCGCGCCTGCAGCACCCGCGTCAGCACCTCTTCGACCTCGTCGGCCGAACCCCATCCCAGCGCGGCCTGATGCGGCGTCTTGAACGCCCGCTCGACCATCGCCGGCTCGAACACGCCCGTGGAATACGCCAGCCACGTCAGATAGGGACCGCGTTGCGGGTCGCCGACGACAGGTCCCAGCCCCGCCTGCGGAAACAGGTCGGTCAGGTAGACCGCGATGGCGGGCGTTTCAAACACGGGCACGCCGTCATGCACCAGCGCCGGCACCTTGCGGTGCGGATGAATGTCGATGTAATCGGCAGGCATGTGCCCCGTGCTGTCGTGGCCGCGGATCGACACCATCTCGGTGTCGTAGGGCACGCCCAGTTCCTCGAGCAGCCACAGTATCCGGAACGACCGCGAACGCGGTGCGTGGTAGAGCGTAAGCATGGTCGGTCTCCTTGGGGATCGGACCATTTTGCCCTGCGGGCCGCTACGCCGCCAAGGCCAGCAATATCCCGTATCCGCCCATGCCCAGCAGCACGGCTACGCCCGTGTTGCTGACCAGGCGCGCCGCCACGCCCGTGACGACAAGCCCGCCCACGTACGGCGCGATGTGGGCGGCCTCGTCGGCGGCGCCCAGCAGATCCGGCACGATCACGGCGGCGGCGATGCCGGCCAGCAGCGACGGCCCCAGCGCCGACAGCGCCGAGCCCTCGCGGGACAGGTGGCGCAGCAGCCGGCTACGCTCGGACAGCATGAACGGCAGCGCCCGCGTGAGGTAGGTGATGACCGCCATCGCAATGACGGCGCCCCAGAATTCAAGTCCGCTGGCGTTCATGCCGGCCTCCTTGCGCGATAGGCGACGCAGCCGATGACCGCGCCCGCCAGGATGGCGAGGCTGGTGTATCCCAGCGCGGCCACCAGTCCGGCGCCCATGACGGCGGCCAGGATGGGCAGTCCCATGCCACGCCGGGCGCTTTGGCACACCAGCGCCATGAACAGCGCCGGCAGCGCAAAGCGCATGACTTGCGACAGCATCGGATAGTGTCGCTCAAGGCCGTCGCCGGCGTACACGCCCACGGCGGTGCCGGCGATCCACGTCAGCCAGGCGCCCAGACCCAGCGCGATCATCCAGCCCTGGCGCCGGGCGGGTTGCACACCCTGCAACCGATTGAAGGCGGTGGCGAAGACTTCATCGGTCAAAAGAAAAGCGACCTTGAGGCGATCGCGCAGCGCCGCCGGCAAAAAGCGCGACAGCAGCGGGCCATAGAGGAGATGCCGCGCATTGAGCAGCGAGCACAGCGCCACCACCCACAGCCACGGCGTGCCGGCCTTGATGGAGGCCAGCAGCAGGAACTGGCTGGCGCCCGCGTAGACCAGCACGGAAATCAGGATGACCTGCAGCGGCGTCAGGCCAGCCGCGATACCGGCGATGCCGAACGTCACGGCGACCGGAAAGTAGCCGATCATGACCGGCAGGCAGGATTTCAGGCCATCGATATGCGCGCCGCCGGACGGGGCGCGCGCGGCGGCGGGGGGAGTCTCCAAGGCGCTCATCGCTTTGACTTGTTGCGGCGGGCGCCCATTTTACTCAGCGGTGTGGGCGGCTTGGATCAGGTCGATCCGGCTTGGCGCGGTTCAGCGCGAATCGCCGCCGGCTCAGCCCAGCGGAACTCGGCGCGATCAGACGCCCCGCGCCGTCAAGGCGTCCCGCCCAGGGCCCGCAATTGCGACTTCAGACGGCGCACCTCCTGGCTCAGGTCCAGGATGAGCGCGACGGCGTCCAGGCCGGCGCCAAAGTCATGCTCGAGCCGCCGCGCATGCAAGGCGCGTTGCAGGTCCACGCTATAGAAACGCCATTCCGCCGGGCCGCTGCCGCTGGCATTGACGATGCCGACTTCGACCAGCCGGGCCACCCATTCCACTTCCGCGCCGCAGGCGCGCGCCAGGTCGTCTGCGTTGAGCGGCTGCGACTTGCCGACGACGGTGGCGCTGGTGATCACTATCTTCTTCATGCTCAGACCCCGAGATTGCGGCGCGGGTTGAAGGGCAGATCCTGCTGCAGCTTGCGGTAAGCGGCCTTGGCGGCTTCGCTGTCCGCCGGCGGCAGCACCAGATCCAGGACCAGGTACAGGTCGCCCGGCGGGTCACCGGGAATGCCGCGCCCGCGCAGCCGCAACTTGCGGCCGTTGCCGGACCCGGGCGGCACGGACACTTCGACCGTGCCGCCGGGCGTGGGCGCCTGGACGCTTGCGCCCAGCGCGGCTTCCCACGGGGCAACCGGCAAGGTCATGTAGAGATCGCGCCCTTCGGCGCGATAGCGGGGATGCGGCTTGAAGCGCACTTCCAGATACAGATCGCCGCTTTCGCCGCCGCCATAGCCGGGCATGCCCTGCCCGGACAGCCGGATGTACTGGCCTTCGCGCACGCCGGCCGGAATCTTGACGCTGAGGGTGCGGCTCTGCATGTGCGGCCGGCCCTGGTCGTCCATCTGCATGGACCGCAGGCTGATGTCGCGCGTCGCGCCCTTGATGGCGTCTTCCAGGTCGACTTCGATCGCGGCGTGATGGTCTTCGCCGCGCGTGCGAAATTCCTGCTGGCGCCCGCCGTGCCTGGCGCCCCGACCACCAAAGAGTGACGAAAAGAACTCGCTGAATTGGGCTTCGTCGCCGGCCGCGGCGCCGCGGTGGAATTCGAAGCCTTCGTCCCATCCGGGCGGCGGTTGGAAGCCGCCTTCGGGCGAGACGCCCGCGGCCAGATTGTCATAGGCCTGGCGCTTTTCGGCGTCACGCAACACGTCGTAGGCTTCGTTGACGTCGCGCATGCGGGTTTCGGCGTCGCTTTCCTTGCTGACGTCTGGGTGATATTTGCGGGCGAGCTTGCGGTATGCCTTGCGGATATCGTCGTCGGATGCGCCCTGCTCCACCCCGAGAATGCTGTAGTAGTCCTTGAACTCCATGTTCCAGCTCACGTAGAGGGTTGAGGCCGCGTCCGGCACAGCCGGATCCGGCCTTGAATAGCCAGAAGATAGGGGTTATGGACCGATTTTTCAATGTGCGGCCGCGCGCCACGGGCCGGCCGCGTAATGGGGTCACCCGATTGGCGTAGTATGTGATTTTTCGCCCGGCATTCTGGGGGCGGACCCACCTTGCAGGATTCACGATGAAGATGAGCAACATCCCCTTCGGCACCACCGACTGGTCCGAAGTGGAACGCACCGAACACGCCGGCGAAACCGGCATGGCGTACTGGCGGACCCGCCAATTCGGCGACCTGCGCGTGCGCATGGTGGAATACACGGCCGGTTACCTGGCTGACCACTGGTGCACCAAGGGCCACATCCTGTTCTGTCTGGAAGGCGAACTGCACACCGAACTGGAAGACGGCCGCCAGTTCGTGCTGACCCCCGGCATGAGCTATCAGGTGGCCGATCAGGCAGAACCGCACCGCTCGTCCACGCAGACCGGCGCCAAGCTGTTTATCGTGGACTGACCTTTGCGGACTGACCCCTTTGCAGGCTGACCTTTGCGGACTGACGCGCCCGCGCGACACGTCCGCATTGCACTTGCGTTACGCTTTGCAAACCAGCCGCCGCGCGCGGCCTGTCCATTCGTTACCTCGCCTGACCGGAGACAAGCTTTGGGCGCCCCGATTACGCTATACGTCGATTCCCTGTTTCTCAGCCCATACGCCATGTCGGTCTATGTGGCGCTGACCGAAAAGCAACTGCCTTTCGAAGTGCGTCCCATCGACCTGGGCGCCGGCGAACAGCGCATGCAGCCGTTTCAGTGCCGCGCGCTCACCTCGCGAGTGCCGGCGCTGACGCACGCGGACTTCAACCTGACCGAATCCAGCGTTATCGCCGAATACCTGGACGAAGCCTTCCCCCCGCCCGAACACACCGCCCTGTTTCCGTCCGCCCTGCAGGAACGCGCCCGCGCGCGCCAGTTGCAGGCCTGGCTGCGCAGCGACCTGGGCGCCCTGCGCCAGGAACGTCCCACCGAAACCGTCTTCTACGGCGAAACCGGCCAGCCGCTGTCCGACGACGCGCATGCGGCGGCGGCCAAGCTGATCCGCGTTGCCAGCTATCTGGTCGGCGTCGGCCAGACGACGCTGTTCGACAAATGGTGCATCGCCGACATCGATCTGGCGGTCATGCTCAAACGCCTGTCGAACGACGACCTGCCCGACACGCTGCGCGCCTACGCCGACGCCCAATGGCAGCGCCCCGCCGTACAGAAATGGCTGGAACACAACGCCGCCGCGCGGTGACCTGACCCTCATCCAAGGCGCCGCGATGCAGCTGCTGGATCACGTCTCCATCACCGTCGCCCGCCTGGAAGCCGCCCGGCCGTTCTACGACGCCATCATGCGGGCGCTGGGCGCGGACAAAGTCTACGACCGTCCCGACGCGCTGGGATACGGCGAGCGCTGCGGTCCCGGCGACAGCGTCCATACCTATCTGTCGGTGTTCGCCACCCCCGAAGCTTCACCCGATTCCGCATCCGCCGCCCGGCGCCACTGGTGCTTCAAGGCGCCCAACCGGGCGGCCGTCGACGCTTTCCATGCCGTCGGCCTGGCGCACGGCGGCCGGGACGACGGCGCACCCGGCCTGCGCGCGCATTACCATCCCCTGTATTACGCTGCCTTCCTGCTGGACCCAGACGGCAACCGCGTGGAAGCGGTCTGCCATCAGTCCGATTGAGCTGGGGCTGATCGGCCCGTTGACGCCCCGCAATCGTTCGGATGTTGCACCGCACCATCCGTTGCGGTGTAATGGGGAGGTCAATTTCGCCGGTTCCACTGGGGACCGGCTCGGCGGCCATCTGTCGCCGGCAGCTCATTACAGGAGATCGCCATGGCCGGATCCGGCACCGATCACACGCTCGCCCCGTCCCTCAACCCCTGGACGGCCGCCTACGAATACGCCGTGGACGCCTGGCAGCGCGGCGTGCTTTACGCGGACGTGATGCGCCAGCGCGGCAACCAGTACCACGAACACATGGCCAAGCGCGCGCCGAACGTGCTCAGCATGGAATTCGAGCTGGTGCTGGATGGCCGCGAGCTGCCCCGTCCCGTCAATTACGGACTCTTGCGGATCAAGCCGCCGGCCGGTGTGGAAACGGACCCGATCAAGCGCCCCTTCCTGGTGGTGGATCCGCGCGCGGGCCACGGGCCGGGCATCGGCGGCTTCAAGCCGGAAAGCGAAATCGGCGTGGCCGTGCGCGCGGGACATCCCTGCTACTTCGCGACGTTCCTGCCGCAGCCCATGCCCACCCAGACCGTCGAAGACGTGATGATGGCCGAGGCGCGCTTCCTGGAAGAAATCATCGCGCTGCACCCGGATGCCGAGGGCAAGCCCGTCGTCGTGGCCAATTGCCAGGCGGGCTGGCAGATCATGATGACCGCGGCGGTGCGTCCTGAACTGTTCGGGCCGATCATCGTCGCGGGCGCGCCGCTGTCGTACTGGGCGGGCTGGCGCGGCATGAATCCCATGCGCTACGCGGGCGGCCTGCTGGGCGGAAGCTGGCTCACAGCCATGACCAGCGATCTGGGCAACGGCAAGTTCGACGGCGCCTGGCTGGTGCAGAACTTCGAGAATCTCAACCCGGCCAACACCCTGTGGTCCAAGCAGTACAACCTGTATTCCAAGGTCGACACCGAAGCCGACCGTTACCTCAGCTTTGAAAAATGGTGGGGCGGCCACGTCTTCCTAAATGGCCCCGAAATCCAGTACATCGTCGACAACCTGTTCGTCGGCAACCGCCTGGCGACCGCCGGCCTGGTGACCTCCGACGGCATCCGCATCGACCTGCGCAACATCCGCTCGCCCATCGTGGTGTTCTGCTCCAAGGGCGACAACATCACCCCGCCGCCGCAGGCGCTGGGCTGGATTCCCGAGCTCTACCAGAACGAAGCCGAAGTCCTGGCCCACGGCCAGACCATCGTCTACGCCATCCACGAAAGCATCGGCCACCTGGGCATCTTCGTGTCCGGCAGCGTCGCGCGCAAGGAACACCAGGAATTCACTTCCAACATCGACATGATCGATGTGCTGCCGCCGGGCATCTACCAGGCCGAAATCGCTGACAAGACGCCCGACACGCCCAACGCCGATCTGGCTTTCGGCAACTATGTGCTGTCCTTCGAACAGCGCAAGCTGGACGACGTGCGCGCCATCGTCGACCGCAAGGAAGAAGACGACCAGCGCTTTGCCGCGGTGGCCCGCATCTCGGACATCAACCTGGGCATGTACCGCAGCTTCGTGCAGCCCTGGCTGCGCGCCATGGTCACGCCGCAATCGGCCGATTGGATGCAGCGCATGCACCCGTTGCGCCTGCCCTACGAACTGATTTCCGACCGCAACCCGGTCATCGCGCCCATCGCCAAGGTGGCCGAACAGGTGCGCGAGAACCGGCAGCAGGCCGCGCCCACCAATCCCTTCGTGGTGGCGCAGGAGATGTTCTCGAACTGGATCGAGACCAGCCTGAACATCTGGCAGGAATTGCGCGATTCCGCCGACGAGCGCACCTTCATGAGCGTGTATGGATCGCCGGTCGTGCAGGATCTGGCCGGTCTGGGCGCCAAGTCCGGCCCGCCGCGCCGTCATCCGGGCGTCTCGCCGGAACATCGCCGCTTCATGGAAGACCGCGCCGCCGAACTGCGCTCGATGCTGCAGGAAGGCGGTCTGCGCGTGGCCGCGATCCGGATGCTGTTGTATGTGTCCGGCGCCGAGGGCGGTCTGGACGAGCGCAGCTTCGCGCTCATCCGCAAGATGCGCGCCGAAGCCGACAACGCGCTGACGCTGGAGGCCTTCAAGGACGTGATCCGCGAACAGGCCTTGATGATGACGCTGGATTCGGACGCCGCCATCCAGGCCATGCCGCGTCTTCTGGAAGACGCTTCGGCCGCGGAAATCCGCGCCAGCCTGGTCGCGATGAAGGGCGTCCTGGAAGCCGCCGAGCCGCTGAGCGACGCCGCGCGCGAAAGCCTGAACGAAATGGAGCGCATCTTCGAAGCGGCCGAACGCCGCGCGCAGCGGCGCGGACAGGGTCAGGCGCCTGCCGCGTCGCGCGGCGCCGCCGCTACGAAGTCCGCCTATCCGGTCCAGGACCTGGTCGACTTGGCAGCCGAGGTGCCCGCCAAGACCGCCCGGCCGCATCCTGACGCGGCGGGTAAGGCCGTGAATGAGGCGGAGCCGCCCAAGAAGGCCGCGCCGTCCGCATCGAAGAAGGTCGCATCGAAGGCTGCGCCGTCCGCGTCGAAAAAGGTCGCATCGAACGCCGCGTCCAACGGCACGTCCAACGGCACGTCCAACGGCGCGTCCAAAACGGCATCGAAGTCCCCGGCAAAGCCGGCAGCTAAAGCATCCAAGACTGCAGCCAAGACTGCGACCACTACTGCGGCCAATGGCGCCGCCAAGACAGCGTCCAAGTCCGCATCGAAGTCCGCATCCAAGTCCGGCGCGGACGCGACCTCGGCCAAGGCGCCCGCCAAACGCGCGGCCGCCGCCCGTCAACCTGCCAAGGCCTGAGACCCATGAGCCTCCCGACGTCCACGCACTACGACAAACTCATCGCGCGCGCGCAAACGCTGGAGGCGGCGCCTTGCGCGATCGCCCACCCCTGCGATGAACCGTCGCTGTCGGCCGCGCTGGAAGCGCGCGATCTGGGCCTGCTGCGGCCCATCCTGGTCGGTCCCGAAGGCAAGATCCGCGACACGGCCGAGCAGTTCAAGCTGAACCTGGGCGACGCCCGCATCGTCGATGCGCCGCACAGCCACGCAGCCGCAGAAACCGCCGTGGCGCTGGTGCGCAGCGGCGAGGCCTCCCTGCTGATGAAAGGCAGCCTGCACACCGACGAGCTGATGCACGAGGTCGTGGCGCGCACGACGGGCCTGCGTAGCGGCCGGCGCATCAGCCATGTGTTCATCATGGAAGTGCCGACCTACGCCGAGCCGCTGTTCATCACCGATGCGGCCATCAACATCTTTCCGGATCTGGAAACCAAGGCCGACATCATCCGCAACGTGATCGACCTGCATCTGGGATTGGGGCTGGGCGAACCGCGCGTGGCGATCCTGTCGGCGGTCGAACAGGTCACCCCCAGCATCCCCAGCACCATCGAGGCGGCCGCCCTGTGCAAGATGGCCGACCGCGGCCAGATCGCGGGCGGCGTGCTGGACGGCCCGCTGGCGCTGGACAACGCGATCAGCCCCGACGCCGCGCGCATCAAGGGCATCCGCTCGCCGGTGGCCGGCGTGGCCCAGGTGCTGGTGGTGCCCGATCTGGAAGCCGGCAACATGCTGGCCAAGAACCTGACCTTCCTCGCCAACGCCGAGGCGGCCGGCATCGTGCTGGGCGCACGCGTGCCGATCATCCTGACCAGCCGCGCAGACAGCCCGCGTTCGCGCCTGGCGTCGTGCGCGGTGGCGGCGATCTACGCCAACCACCTTGCCCAGCAGCAGGCCAGACCGCTGGCCTGAACATTCCCAGCCCCGGCCTGCATTCGCGGGCCGCCGCGCGACTTGTCTCAACGTGGAAGCACAACGCCATGAGCGACACCATCCTCGTCATCAACGCCGGCAGTTCCAGCATCAAGTTCTACCTGTACGACATCGACGACAAGCATGAGCTGGCGCCCCGGCTGGGCGGCCAGCTTGAAGGCATCGGCACCACGCATCCGCGCCTGCGCGTGCGCGACGCGGCGGGCGAGACGCTCGTCGAACGCGACATCGCGCCCAGCCACGCGCCTGACGTGCCCAACGCGCAGGAAGTCGTCGGCACGTGGCTGAGCGGCCACCTGGGCGGCGCGCCGCTCGCAGTGGGGCATCGCGTGGTCCACGGCGGGCCGGACCTGTCCGAGCCGGTGCTGATCGACGACGACATCCTGGCCCGGCTTGGCACCTTCACGCCACTCGCGCCGCTGCACCAACCCAATAACCTGGCCCCGATCCGCGTGATCCGCGAACGCCGGCCGTGGATTCCGCAGGTCGCCTGCTTCGACACGGCGTTCCACCGCAGCCATTCCGACGTCGCGGACCGCTATGCGCTGCCTGAGCGCCTGTATCTGGAAGGCGTGCGCCGATACGGCTTTCATGGACTGTCCTACGAATACATCGCACAACGCCTGAAGCAGACGTTGCCCGACATCGCCATGGGCAAGATTGTTGTCGCCCACCTGGGCTCTGGCGTGTCGGCCTGCGTCATGCACCAGGGCAAAAGCGTGGACAGCACCATGGGGTTTACCGCGCTGGAAGGCCTGCCGATGGGTACGCGTCCCGGCCGCCTGGACCCCGGCGTGGTGCTGTGGATGATGGAACAGGGCATGAGCCACGACGAGATCGAGCACATGCTGTATCACGACTGCGGGATGAAGGGCCTGTCGGGCATCAGCAACGACATGCGCGAACTGCTGGCAAGCCATGCGCCGTCGGCCAAGCTGGCGCTGAAGTATTTCGCGTGGCGCGTGGCCGAAGGCATGATCGGCCTGGGCTGCGCGACCAACGGCATCGACGGCATCGTCTTCACGGCCGGCGTCGGCGAAAATTCCGCCGAGATCCGCCAGGCGATCAGCGAGCATTGGGGCTGGCTGGGCATCAAGCTGGACCCCGAGCGCAACGCCCGCCACGGGCCGCGCATCTCGTCCGACGACAGCCGCATTGGCGTCTACGTGGTGCGCACGAACGAAGAGCTGGTCATCGCGCAGCACACGCTCGCGCTCGTGAGGCAGCGATGAGCGCGCATCTGCCGCTGGCCGGCAAGCGCGGGCTGGTGACCGGCATCGCCAACGCCGACTCCATCGCGTGGGGATGCGCCAAGGCGTTTCGCGCCATGGGGGCCGAACTGGCGGTCACCTACCTGAACGACAAGGCCCTGCCGCACGTGGCGCCGTTGGCGCAGCAGGTTCAAGCGCCCTTGCTGATGCCCATGAACCTGCTGAACGACGGCGAGCTGGAAGCCGTCTTCAGCCGCATCGCGGACGAATGGGGCGCGCTGGACTTCGTGCTGCATTCAGTCGCGTTCGCGCCGCGCGACGATCTGCACGGGCGCGTCACTGACTGCTCGCGCGCGGGCTTTCTACAGGCGATGGACGTATCGTGCTGGTCCTTCATCCGCATGGCCAAGCTGGCCGAGCCGCTGATGCGCAATGGCGGCGCCCTCTTCTGCATGAGTTACTACGGCTCGCAGATGGTGGTCGAGCACTACAACATGATGGGACCGGTGAAAGCCGCCCTGGAATCCGCCACGCGCTATCTGGCGGCCGAGCTGGGCCCGCAGGGCATCCGCGTGCATGCGATCTCGCCGGGTCCGCTGAAGACGCGCGCCGCGTCCGGCATCGCGGAGTTCGACACGATGCTGGACCGCGCGCAGGCCAAGGCGCCCGCGCGCAGCCTGGTGTCGATCGACGATGTGGGCGAAGCGACTGCGTGGCTCGCCACCGATGCAGCGCGGCTCATGACGGGACAGACGCTGTATATCGACGGCGGGTATCACATCATCGATTGACGCAGGGCGCTGGGCCCCCGGCCATTTGAAGGTCAGCCCAGCGTCGCCGGCCCACCCTGCCGCCACCGCTCGATGGCGTCGACCGCCTGTTCCGGGCTGCCGAAGATTCTGTCCGGCCCGATCTTCTTGACCAGCCCCGAACGTTGCAGCGCCTCGCGGAACTTGCCGTGGCCGCCGGCCACCAGCAGCGTGATGCCGCGCTCGTCCAGATTGCGCTTCAGTTCATACAGCGCCTCGACCGCGTCCGCGTCGGCTTGCGTCATGGCCTCGGCATCCAGCACGAACCAGCGCACGTCGCCCGCCTGTTCGATGATCTCGCGGGCGCGGCGGCGGAAGGCGTCCGCGTTGAAGAACCAGACCGACGATTCGAACAGCCAGATCACCGCGCCGGGGACGGGCTTGGCTTCCGGATTCAGATGCAGCTTGCCCAGCACGGTTTCCCCGGGCAGCCGGCCCAGCAGCGCATCGCGGGGATTGCCGGACACGTACATGGCGTAGAGCAGCGTCGCGCCCACCGAGACGGCCACGCCTTGCAACACGCCGAATCCCACGACACCCACGGCCGCCAACACGCCGAACGCGAGCTCGATCCGCGAAATGCGCGCGAGCCGCTTGAAGGCCTGCCAATCGAACAGGCTGGCCGCGGCCAGCAGCAGAATGGCCGACAGCGCAAACTGCGGAAGCCAATACAGCGGCGCGCTCAACAGCCCCACCACCACGGCCAGCGCGGCCGCGGCGCTGATGCTGACCAGCGGCGACGAGCCACCGGCCACCAGCCCGACCGCAGTGCGCGAGTCCGCGCCCGTCACGACATAGCCCTGGAACAGCCCCGCCGCCACGTTGGCCGCGCCAAAGCCCACGAGTTCGCGATTGGGATCCACGTGCTCGCCGGTGCGCGCTGCAAAACTGCGCGCGGTCACGATGCCGCTGGAAAAACTGACAACCAGGACGCCCGCCGCGCCCAGCAGAATGCCGTCCACGCCTTCCAGACTGACCGGCAGATGGAAGGACGGCAGCCCGGCCGGCACGTCGCCCACGACCGCGATACCCAGCGCCGGAAAATTGAACAGCCAGGACAGCACGCAGGTCGCCACCACCAGCAGGATAGGACCGGGCCACGACGGCCGCACGCGCTTGACCACCACCAGGAAGATGCACGATGCCAAGCCCAGGAACAGGGTCGGCAGCCGGATCTCGGACAGGCGATGCGACAGTTCCATGAACGGATGGATGAGGCCGCTGTTGCGCAGTCCCACGCCGGTGAGGCCGCTCAACTGCGACATCGCCAGCGTGATCGCCACCCCGGCCATGTAGCCGATGAGCACCGGGCGCGACAGCAGATTGGCCAGCACGCCCAACCGCAGGACGCGCGCAATGAGGCAGCCCACGCCCACGGTCAGCGCAATGCTGGTGGCGCCGAGCAGGCGCGCTTCCGGCGTGGTCAGCGCCATGCCGGTCAGCGTGGCGGCAATCAGGGTGCAGGTGGCGGTGTCGGGCCCCACGATGAGGGTGCGCGACGAGCCGAAGAACGCATACGCCAGCATGCCCGCGATGGCGGCCCACAAGCCGGCGACGGGCGGCACGCCCATCATGGCGGAATAAGCCAGACCGACCGGCAGGGCCACGGCCGCAACACTCAGCCCTGCGGTAACGTCACGCCGCGCCGATTCGCGGGTAATGCCCTGGAAGTTGGCCAGGCCAGGAATAAAGCGGAGATTCATGGTGCAGCGAGACGGATCACAAGTGAATTCCCGCCAGCGGCGGGATGACCGCCCAAGCCTACACCAACCCCAAGCCGCGCGGTGCGCGGCGAATCAAGGCGGCTGTGGGTGCCGCACGCTTGGTGCGGGCGGGCGTCTGACGCCCGCCGCACGCCGCCCCTT
This sequence comes from Achromobacter sp. UBA5777, assembly GCF_002418565.1. Classification (NCBI taxonomy): domain Bacteria; kingdom Pseudomonadati; phylum Pseudomonadota; class Betaproteobacteria; order Burkholderiales; family Alcaligenaceae; genus Achromobacter; species Achromobacter sp. UBA5777. Next base: position 41,965 of record NZ_DIEJ01000192.1, read on the forward strand.
CGCAAGAGGCGTACGCAGCCGGACTTACCCCGCCGCGCGGGCTTCCAGCACGGCCACGGCCGGCAGGGTCTTGCCTTCCAGGAATTCCAGGAAGGCGCCGCCGCCGGTCGAGATGTAGCCGACCTGTTCGCCGATCTTGTACTTGGCGATGGCGGCCAGGGTGTCGCCGCCGCCGGCGATCGAGAAGCCTTCGGAGTCGGCAATCGCGCGCGCCACCACTTCGGTGCCGTTGGCGAATTGATCGAATTCGAACACACCCACCGGACCGTTCCAGACGATCGTGCCCGCCTGCTTCAGGATGCCGGCCAGTTGCTCGGCGGTCTTGGGACCGATGTCCAGGATCATGTCGTCGTCGGCGACGTCGGTGGCCGCCTTGACGGTGGCTTCGGCGTCGGCGCCGAACGACTTGGCGCACACCACATCAACGGGAATCGGCACGGCCGCGCCGCGCTTTTTCATGATGTCGATCACGGCGCGGGCCTGATCGACCTGGTCAGGTTCCGCCAGCGACTTGCCGATGGACAGGCCGGCAGCCAGCATGAACGTGTTGGCGATGCCGCCGCCCACCACCAGCTGGTCGACCTTGTCGGCCAGCGATTGCAGGATGGACAGCTTGGTCGACACCTTGGAGCCGCCCACGATCGCGACCAGCGGGCGCTTGGGTTCGTGCAGCGCACGGCCCAGGGCGTCCAGTTCGGCTTCCAGCAGGGGGCCGGCGCAGGCCACGGTGGCAAAGCGCGCGATGCCGTGGGTGGTGGCTTCGGCGCGGTGGGCGGTGCCGAAGGCGTCGTTGACGTAGACGTCGCACAGCGCAGCCATCTTCTTGGCCAGCGCCTCGTCGTCCTTCTTTTCGCCGACGTTGACGCGGCAGTTTTCCAGCAACACGACCTGGCCGTGATCGACCTTCACGCCATCGACCCAGTCGCGCACCAGCTGCACGGGCATGCCCAGCAGCTCGGACAAGCGCTGGCCGACCTTGGCAAGCGAATCGGCGTCCGTCAGGACGCCTTCTTTCGGGCGGCCCAGGTGCGACGTGACCATCACGGCGGCGCCGGCGTCCAGCGCCAGGCGGATGCCGGGCACCGAGGCGCGGATGCGGGTGTCTTCGCTGATGCGGCCGGCGTCATCGAACGGGACGTTGAGGTCGGCGCGGATGAACACACGCTTGCCGGACAGGGCGCCGGCCTTGGCCAGCGCGGACAAAGTTTTGACCTTGGACATATTTGGATTCCTTCGGTAGGCGAACAAAGGGGACGAACCCATTTTCCGCAATGGCGGAAAACAAATCCGTCCCCTTATGGACTGGCGGTGTGCTTACTTGGCCGACATCAGCGCGACGGTGGTGTCGAGCATGCGGTTCGAGAAGCCCCACTCGTTGTCGTACCAGGACGAGACCTTGACCAGACGGCCCGAGACCTTGGTCAGCGACGCGTCAACGGTGCTGGAGGCCGGGTTGTGGTTGTAGTCGACCGAGACCAGGGGTTCGGTGTTGTAGTCCAGGATGCCCTTCAGTTCGCCTTCCGAGGCGGCCTTCAGGATGCTGTTCACTTCTTCGGCGGTCGTGTCGCGGCTGGCCACGAACGACAGGTCGACCAGCGACACGTTGATGGTCGGGACGCGGATGGCGTAGCCGTCCAGCTTGCCGTTCAGTTCCGGCAGGACCAGGCCCACGGCGGCGGCAGCGCCAGTCTTCGTGGGGATCATGCTCATCGTGGCCGAACGGGCGCGGCGCAGGTCTTCATGGTAGACGTCGGTCAGGACCTGGTCGTTGGTGTAGGCGTGAACGGTCGTCATCAGGCCGTTTTCCAGGCCCAGCTTGTCGTTCAGCGGCTTGACCAGGGGGGCCAGGCAGTTGGTGGTGCACGAGGCGTTGGAGATGACGGTGTCGGTCGACTTCAGCACGCCGTGGTTGACGCCGTAGACGATGGTGGCGTCGACATCCTTACCGCCGGGGGCCGAGATGATGACCTTCTTGGCGCCGCCCTTGATGTGCGCGCCGGCCTTTTCCTTGGTGGTGAAAAAGCCCGTGCATTCCAGCACGACGTCGACCTTCAGGTCGCCCCACGGCAGTTCGGCCGGGTTGCGGTTGGCCAGCACGCGGATCTTGTCGCCGTTGACGACCATGAACTCGCCGTCGACTTCGACGGTGCCCGGGAACTTGCCGTGGGCGGTGTCGTAGCGCGTCAGGTGCGCGTTCGTCTTGGGATCGCCCAGATCGTTGATGGCGACGATTTCGATATCGTGCTTCTTGCCACCTTCGTAGTGGGCACGCAGGATGTTGCGGCCGATGCGACCGTAACCGTTGATGGCGACGCGAATGGTCATGACTAAGCTCCTTTTTTACAAAACTTGCTTGACGGTCTCGGCCACCTTGTCGGCGGTCAGCCCGAAGAACTTGAACAGTGCGCCGGCCGGTGCGGACTCGCCGTAGCGGTCGATGCCGACCACGGCGCCTTCCAGGCCCACGTACTTGTGCCAGAAAGCGGTGACGCCGGCTTCGACAGCCACGCGCGGCAGACCCTTGGGCAGCACGGATTGCTTCCAGGCGGCGTCCTGCTTGTCGAAGACGTCGGTGCTGGGCATGGAGACCACGCGCACGGCGATGCCTTCCTTGGCCAACTGCGCCTGGGCGTCCAGGGCGATGGCGACTTCAGAGCCGGTGGCGATGATGACGGCGCGGGCACCGTCGGCATCGCGCAGCACGTAGCCGCCGCGGGCGATGGCGTCCACCGTGGCCGCGTCGCGCGGCACGAACGGCAGGTTCTGGCGCGACAGCAACAGGGCCGTCGGGCCGCCGTCATGCACGTCCATGCCGATGCTGGCCGGACGCGTCACGGCGGCGTTCCAGGCGACGGCGGTTTCGGCCGTATCGCAAGGACGCCACAGCGACAGGTTGGGGATGAGGCGCAGGCTGGCCGCGTGTTCGATCGACTGGTGGGTCGGGCCGTCTTCGCCCAGACCGATGGAGTCGTGCGTGAACACGTGGACGACGCGCTGCTTCATCAGCGCGGCCATGCGGATGGCGTTGCGCGAGTAGTCGGAGAACGTCAGGAACGTGCCGCCGAACGGCAGGTAGCCGCCGTGCAGCGCGATGCCGTTCATGATGGCGGCCATGCCGAATTCGCGCACGCCGTAGTTGATGTGGCGGCCGAGCTGGATGCCCTTGTCGCCGGCGCGGACGGCGGCAACGCCCTTCCAGTCGGTGAAGTTGGAGCCGGTCAGGTCGGCCGAGCCGCCCAGCATTTCCGGCAGCAGCGGCGCCAGCGCGGCGATCGCGAATTGCGAGGCCTTGCGGGTGGCGACGGTTTCGCCCTTTTCGAGCGTGGCGGACAGGAAGGCCTTGAACTGGTCGGCGTAGCCGGCGGGCATCTCGCCCTTCATGCGGCGCGTGAATTCAGCGGCCTCGGCGGGGAATTCGGCGGCGTAGGCGTCAAAGCGCTTCTGCCATTCGGCCTGGGCTTCGGCGCCTTGCTTGCGGCCGTCCCAGCCGTCGTACACGTCTTGCGGAATCTGGAAGGGTTCCGACGACCAGCCCAGCGCGGCGCGCGTGGCGGCGATTTCGTCCTTGCCCAGCGGCGCGCCGTGCACGTTGTGCGTGCCAGCCATGTTGGGCGAACCCTTGCCGATCACGGTGCGGCAGACGATCAGCGTGGGCTTGTCCGACTGCGAACGCGCGGCCTTAATGGCGGCGTCGACAGCGGCGACGTCATGGCCGTCCACGCCGCGGACGACGTTCCAGCCGTAGCCTTCGAAACGCTTGGCGGTGTCATCGGCGAACCAGTGTTCCACATGACCGTCGATGGAAATGCCGTTGTCGTCGTACAGCACGACCAGCTTGCTCAGCTTGAGCGTGCCGGCCAGCGAGCACACTTCATGCGAGATGCCTTCCATCAGGCAGCCGTCGCCGGTGAACGCGTAGGTGTGGTGATCGACGAGCGTGTGGCCCGGCTTGTTGAATTCGGCGGCGAGCAGCGCTTCGGCCAGCGCCATGCCCACGGCATTGCCCAGGCCCTGGCCCAGCGGGCCGGTGGTCGTTTCCACGCCCGGGGTGATGCCCACTTCAGGGTGGCCCGGCGTCTTGGAATGCAGCTGGCGGAAATTCTTGATCTCTTCGATCGGCAGGTCGTAGCCCGTCAGGTGCAGCAGGGCGTAGATCAGCATCGAACCGTGGCCGTTGGACAGCACGAAGCGGTCGCGGTTGGCCCAGGCGGGATCTTTGGGATTGTGGCGCAGGTTGCCGGCCCACAAGGCTTGGGCGATTTCCGCCATGCCCATGGGAGCACCCGGATGCCCGGAGTTCGCTTGTTGCACGGCATCCATCGCGAGGGCGCGGATGGCATCCGCCAAGGCAAGTTTAGGGGCGGTCGGATTGCTCATTCGGAAGGCTCTTTGAAACCGGCGCGCCTACAGAGGAAATAGGGCCGGTTGAGTAGGTTGCGAAGCAGGAGATTTTAGCATCAGGGGATTTCCCGGAGGCCATCGGCCGGATGCCCTATGTAATCGCGGGTTTCCAGAGGAATCGGCAGGGAGTGGTAGGCTACGCCGAACTTGTCAGTCCCCTCACATTTCGAAGCCTGCTCCCTATGCCCGCCCCCCGTTTCTACTGCGATGCCCCGCTGGCCGCCGGCGCCCGCATCGCCCTGCCCGATGCCCTTGCCCATCACGCCCTGCGCGTGCTGCGCCTGCGGGCCGGCGAAGCCGTCACGCTGTTCAATGGCGAAGGCGGCGAATACCCCGCAGTGCTGGACGTCGAGGGCAAGGCCGGTTTCGCCCAGCTGGGTGACTTCAATCCGCGCGAAGCTGAACTCGGCGGGCGCATCATCCTGGCCCAGGGGCTGCCGTCGGGCGACAAGATGGATTGGGTGGTGGAGAAAGCCGTGGAACTGGGCGCGGCCCGGGTCAGCCCCATCGCCGCGCAGCGCAGCGTATTGCAACTGTCGGGCGCCCGGCTGGAAAAGCGCGTTGCGCACTGGCAGCGCATCGCGCAATCCGCGGCGGAGCAATGCGGCCGCAACCGGTTGATGACAGTCGACGCGCCGCTGACGCTGGAAGACTGGCTTGCGCAACCTGCCGACGGACTTCGCGTGCTGTGCCATCCCGAGGCCGAACAAGACCTGGCCGGCATGCTGCAAGGCGCCTCGGATCAGACGTCCATCACGCTGTTGGTCGGCCCGGAAGGCGGCTGGTCGGACAAGGAAGTGGAAGCGGCCCGCAAGGCGGGTGTGCAGGCCGTGCGCTTTGGCCCCCGGGTGCTGCGCACCGAGACGGCCGGGCTGGCGCTGCTGTCGGCGATCAGCGCCCTGCGCGGGTGGTAGGTCAGTCGTTTTCGCCGTAGGGCGCGGCGGCCACCCCGGGCTCGGGATCGGGATGCGCGCCGGCGTGTTCGATCACATAGGCAAACACGCGGCCGTTTTCATGCGCGAAGTCCGCGGCGTCCGAGCACACGGTTTCGATGCGGCCGGCGTCTTCTTCCAGCGCCGGATCGCCGGAATGCAGGCGGTACAGCCACAGCACCACGCCGGATTTGTGATCCAGCACGGTGTCGCACAGGCAGTCGTACAGGGCGTCGAGGTTGCCGCCGAAGTATTCAGGAAAATCCACCGCTTTGACAATGGCGCGCAATACGGCCGAGCGGCTGCGGCACGGGTCGCAATTGGCAACAAACAAGGACAGGCCAAGTTCGTGCGCGGCGTCCACCACGGCCTTCTTGTCGAGCCCGTCGTGAGCCAGCGCACCGCCGCGCATCAGCTGCCGCTGCAAAGTAGATTGGCCATTGCGCGTCATGCCTGTGCCTCCCTGAAAAAGGCGATCACTTCATCGTTACGTCGCATCGTATCGGCATAACCCAGTTCTATCAATCGCTTGGTGTAGCCGGCTTCGAACAGGAGGTAGGACATCAGCGCCCCGCCCCCAGGACGGTTTGGATCGGACGATACACCGAGTACGCGAAAAAGCGCACGCGCCTGTGCAGGCATATCGTGCAAATGTTCGAGCGCCATCAAATCCAGCGACTGGCTGGGCGTGATGGTAAGCACCTCGATGCGGCGCACGGTGGGCGGCGCGCCGTTCGGACCCGCGTGGTCCATCAGGTAATTGATGCGTTCCAGACGTTCGACATCCGCCGACAACCCATCCAGGAAGATGCTCGACAGCGCATGACCGCCGACCTGCGCCAACGACGGATACGGCGGCGAATCCTCGCGATTCTCAGGGTGGGTGTCGTCGCGGTAGCCCGTGCCGATCACCATGACGCGGTGCGCGCCCAGGTGGATCGCCGGGCTGATGGGCGCAAGCTGGCGCATCGAGCCGTCGCCGCACCATTCGCCCTTGCCGTGCACCTGCACCTGGCGCGCCGGAAAGACAAAGGGAATGGCCGACGAGGCCATCAGGTGTTCGATGCCGATGGGCGTGGGGATGGCCAGCCGCAGGTAGCGGTGCCAGGGTTCGATCGGGGTGTGTGCCTGGTAGAACGTCAGGTGCTCGCCGCTGGTGTAGCCCGACGCGGTGATCGCCAGCGCGGACAGCGAACCGCTCTCCAGGTTGGAACGCAGATTGCTGAAGTCCAGCACGCGCTCTAGCAGTCCCTGCATCGGTGTGTTGTCGAGCAGCGAATGCGGACGCTTGCGCGTCAGGCCGGAATACATCCACCCCAGCGACAGGAGGCCCAGCCACCGCACGCCGGTGCGGATCAGGCCGGGCGCATCGGCCCGGTAGATCATGTCGGTGTTCAGCGACGACCACAGGCGGCGGATGCGCCGCACGCCCAGATGGGGCCGGTCGGCGCGGCAGGCCAGCGCGGCGGCGTTGATGGCGCCGGCGGACGTGCCGCAGATGATGTCGAAGGGGTTCTGGAATCGGGAATGCCAGTCCGGGTCCAGCAGCTCCATGATGGCGCTGAGCACCCCGACCTGATAGGCAGCGCGCGCGCCGCCGCCCGTCAGGACCAGGCCGGTGGGCGTGCGTGGGCACGCCCTGCCGGCCGGCTTGACTTCAACGTGGCGTATTGACATCGACCACCGTCATCGCGGTCATGTTGACGATGCGGCGCACGGTGGAGCTGGAGGTCAGGATGTGCACGGGGGCATTGGCGCCCAGCAGGAACGGACCCACCGCAACGTTGCCGCCCGCTGCCGTCTTGAGCAGGTTGTAGGCGATGTTGCCCGAGTCGACGTTCGGGCACACCAGCAGGTTGGCTTCGCCCTTGAGCGTGGACGACGGCAGGATGCGCATGCGCAGGGCCTCGTCCAAGGCGCAGTCGCCGTGCATTTCGCCGTCGATTTCCAGTTCGGGATCCATCTGCCGCACCAGCTCCAGCGCGCGGCGCATCTTGGCGCCCGACGCCGAGCTGCCCGAACCGAAATTGCTGCGCGACAGCAGCGCAGCCTTGGGCGCCAGATACATGCGGCGCATCTCGCGCGCGGCAGCCACGGTGAATTCCGCAATCTGCTCGGCGGTGGGCTCGTCGTTCACGTGCGTGTCCACCAGGACCACCGTGCGCTCGTTGAGCAGCAGGATGTTCATGGCCGCGTACACGTTGTGGCCCGGGCGGCGGCCGATCACTTCATCCACGAAACGCAGGTGATCGTGGTACGCGCCGACGGAGCCGCAGACCATGCCGTCGGCATCGCCCAGGTGCACCATCATCGCGCCGATCAGCGTCATGCGGCGGCGCATTTCCACGCGCGCCATTTCCTTGGTGATGCCGCGGCGGCACATGCGTTCCCAGTAGGTCGTCCAGTACTGATGGAAGCGTTCGTCGTATTCGGGGTTGGTGACTTCGACGTCCTCGCCCAGACGCAGACGCAGGCCGAGCTTTTCGATACGGGTCAGCAGTACCGACGGACGGCCCACCAGGATCGGGCGGGCCAGGCCTTCGTCCACCACCACTTGCACGGCACGCAGCACGCGCTCGTCTTCGCCTTCCGCAAACACGATGCGCGCCGGGCCGCCTTCGCGCACGATGCGCTTGGCCGCCGAGAACAGCGGCTTCATGAATGCGCCCGAGTGGTACACGAATTGCTGAAGTTGCTCTTCGTAGGCTTCCAGATCCGCCAGCGGGCGCGTGGCCACGCCGCCGTCCATCGCGGCCTTGGCCACGGCCGGCGCAATGCGCACGATGAGGCGCGGATCGAACGGCTTCGGGATCAGGTATTCGGGGCCGAACGAAATGTCGAACGTGCCATAGGCGGCCGCCACGACTTCGTTCTGTTCTTCCTCAGCCAGTTCGGCGATGGCGTACACCGCCGCTTTTTCCATTTCACGCGTGATGGTCGTGGCGCCCACATCCAGCGCACCGCGGAAGATGTACGGGAAGCACAGCACGTTGTTGACCTGGTTCGGGTAGTCCGAACGGCCCGTGGCCATCACCACGTCGTCGCGCACGCCGTGCGCCACTTCCGGCAGGATCTCCGGCGTGGGGTTGGCCAGCGCCAGAATCAGCGGGCGCGAGCCCATGGCGGCAACCATCTCGGGCTTGAGCACGCCGCCGGCCGACAGGCCCAGGAACACGTCGGCGTCCTGGATCACCTCGGCCAGCTTGCGGGCATCGGTCTTCTGCGCAAAGCGCGCCTTGTCCGGATCCATCAGCGTGGTGCGGCCTTCGTAGACCACGCCCTCGATGTCGGTGACCCAGATGTTTTCCAGCGGCAGGCCCAGGTCCACCATCAGGTCCAGGCACGCCAGCGCCGCGGCGCCCGCGCCGGAGGTGACGACCTTGACCTGCTTGATGTCCTTGCCCACGACCTTCAGGCCGTTGATGAAGGCGGCCGACACACAGATCGCCGTGCCGTGCTGGTCGTCGTGGAAGACCGGGATCTTCATGCGCTCGCGCAGCTTGCGCTCGACGGTGAAGCATTCGGGCGCCTTGATGTCTTCAAGGTTGATGCCGCCGAAGGTGGCTTCCAGGCCGGCAATGATCTCGACCAGCTTGTCCGGGTCGGTTTCGTTGATCTCGATGTCGAAAACATCCAGGCCGGCGAACTTC
>NZ_DIEJ01000042.1:0-11284 GCF_002418565.1 Achromobacter sp. UBA5777
CAAGCCGGCCGAGCCTGCCCAGCAGGACAAGGCCGCAGGCCAGAAATCGTAAGCGGCACGCGGCGCAGCAAGCGCCGCGTTCCTCTTTGGTGAGCATCGCTTTCAGAGTCAGCCCACATGCCGCAATTTTTTATCGATCGACCAATCTTCGCCTGGGTAGTCGCCCTTTTCATTCTGCTGGCAGGGGTGTTGGCCATCCCGAACATGCCGGTCGCGCAGTACCCCGATGTGGCGCCGCCCGCCATCACGATCACGGCCACCTACCCGGGCGCGTCCGCCCCGGAAGTGGCCGAGTCGGTCACCAGCATCATCGAAGACCAGCTCAACGGCGCCAAGGGCCTGATCTATTACGAGTCGGTCAGCGATTCCTACGGCACCTCGACCATCACCGCCACGTTTGCGCCCGGCACCAATCCCGACCTGGCGCAGGTGGNNCAGGTGGACGTGCAGAACCGCGTGTCCAACGTGATTGCCCAGTTGCCCGCCGCCGTGCAGCAGCAGGGCCTGCAGTATGAGCAGACCAGCACCGGCTTTCTGATGATCGTGACGCTGTCGTCCACGGACGGCACGCTGGACCAGACGGCCCTGGCCGACTACATCACCCGCAACGTGAAGAACCCGGTGTCCCGGGTGCCGGGCGTGGGCCAGTTCCAGCTCTTTGCCGCGCCGCGCGCGATGCGCATCTGGGTGGACCCGGCCAAGCTCGTGGGCTTCAACCTCAGCATGTCAGAGGTCAACAACGCCATCGCCGGCCAGAACGTGCTGATTTCCGGCGGCAGCATCGGCGCGCCGCCCAACCCCGATTCGCAGCGCATCACTGCCACGGTCACCGCCAACGGCCAGCTCAGCACGGTCGACGGCTTCGGCCGGATCGTCCTGCGCGCCAATACCGACGGCTCCAAGGTGCTGCTGCGCGACGTCGCCCGCATTGAAGTCGGCGCCGACAACTACCAGTTCGGCGCCCGCCTGAACGGCAAGCCGACAGCCGCCTTCGCCATTGTGCTGTCGCCCAACGCCAACGCGCTGGCCACGGCGCAAGGCGTGCGCAACCAGATGCAGGAGCTGTCCAAGTACTTCCCGGACAACATCCAGTACTCGGTGCCGTACGACACCGCGCCCTACGTCAAGGTGTCCATCGAACAGGTGCTGCACACCCTGGCTGAAGCCATGGTGCTGGTGTTCCTGGTCATGTATCTGTTCCTGCAGAACGTGCGCTACACGCTGATCCCGGCGCTGGTCGTTCCGGTGGCCATGCTGGGGGCGTTCGCGGTGATGCTGGCGCTTGGATTCTCGATCAACGTGCTGACCATGTTCGCGATGGTGCTTGCCATCGGGATTCTGGTGGACGATGCCATCGTGGTCGTCGAAAACGTTGAACGGATCATGGCGACCGAGGGCTTGCCGCCCAAAGAGGCCACCAAGAAGGCCATGCCGCAGATCAGCGGCGCCATCATCGGGATCACGCTGGTGCTGGTGACAGTGTTCCTGCCGCTGGCCTTCATGAGCGGGTCGGTGGGCGTGATCTACCGTCAGTTCTCGGTGGCCATGGCCGTGTCCATCTTCTTCTCGGCACTGCTGGCGCTGACCTTCACGCCGGCGCTGTGCGCCACTATCCTCAAGCCGGTGGCCAAGGGCCACCACGAGGACAAGAAGGGATTCTTCGGCTGGTTCAACCGCAAGTTCGACGCCACCACCCATGGCTACCAGAACTGGGTGTCGCGCATCCTGCACAAGGGTGGCCGGATGATGCTGGTGTTCCTGGTGCTGGTCCTCTTGCTGGGCTGGCTGTACCTGCGCCTGCCGTCGTCGTTCCTGCCCGAGGAAGATCAGGGCTATGTGGTCAGCAACATCGAGCTGCCCACCGGCGCCAGCGCCAATCGCACCGTCGAGGTCATCGAGCAGGTCGAGAAATACTTCCAGGGCATTCCCGCCGTCGAGAACATCATCGCCGTGCAGGGCTACAGCTTCAACGGCAACGGCCTGAACGCCGCCATTGCGTTCACGACGCTCAAGGACTTCAAGGATCGCAAGGAGCGCCAGGATTCCGCCGGCGCCATTGCGTTCACCGCTTTCGAAAAGCAGCTCATGGGCATCCATGATGCGCAGGTGTTCACACTGGTGCCGCCGGCCATTTCGTCGCTGGGCAACGCCACGGGCTTCGACCTGCGCCTGCAGGACCGCGGCGCGGCCGGCACCGAGGCGCTGGCCGCGGCCACCGCCCAGCTGATGGGCGAGGCCATGAAGAGCCCGATCCTGTCGCAGGTCCGCATCACGGGCCTGTCGGCGGGCACGCAGCTCACGCTGAACATCGACCGCGACAAGGCGGCCGCGTTGGGCGTGGACTTCAATGAAGCCGCCTCGCTCATTTCCACCGCCGTCGGCTCGGCGTATCTCAGCAAGTTCCCCAACATGGGCCGGATGCAGAACATCTGGGTCCAGGCCGATGCGCCATACCGCATGCAGTTGTCCGACGTGCTCAAGCTGAACGCGCGCAACGGGCAGGGCGGGATGGTGCCGCTGTCGACGTTCGTGTCGGCGGAATGGGTTCAGGGGCCGGTGCAGGTCGTGCGCTACAACAGCTACGAGTCCATGCGTATCGGCGGCGCCTCGGCGCCGGGCTACTCCACCGGCCAGGCCATGGAAGAAATGCAGCGTCTGGTCGCCCAGTTGCCGCAAGGCTTCGGCTACGAGTGGACCGGGCTGTCCTACCAGGAATTGCAGGCCGGCAACCAGGCCCCGATCCTGATGGGCCTGTCGCTGCTGGTCGTGTTCCTGGTGCTGGCCGCGCTGTACGAAAGCTGGGCCATCCCCATTTCCGTCATGCTGGTGGTGCCGCTGGGCATGCTGGGCGCGGTGGCGCTGGTCAGCGCGCTGGGCATGTCCAACGACGTGTACTTCCAGGTCGGGATGGTGACCGTGATCGGCTTGGCGGCCAAGAACGCCATTCTTATCGTGGAGTTCGCCAAGGACCAGTACGCCCGCGGCATGGGTCTTTATGAATCCGCGGTCGAGGCTGCGCGATTGCGTTTCCGTCCGATTCTGATGACGTCGCTGGCGTTCATCCTGGGCGTGATCCCGCTGGCGATGGCCACCGGCGCCGGTGCGGCCAGCCAGCGCGCAGTGGGCCTGGGCGTGCTGGGTGGCATGCTGGCCGCCACGCCGTTCGCCGTGATTTTCGTGCCGACGTTCTTCGTGGTGGTGCTGGGTCTCTTCAAGACCCGCCCGCGCCTGTTGGGCGCCGAAAAGCGTCTCTTCGAGGAAGAACAGGCTGCCAAGAAGGCGGAGGCCGAAAAGGCGTCCTTGCCCGGAACGCCGCAGCCCGCACAACCCACTGGTGGCCAGGAGGGCAAGGAATGAAAGCCCTGATGTTCAGACAGACCGCCTTGTCCGCCTTTGTGGCGGTGGCGTTGGCCGGCTGCTCGCTGGCTCCCGATTACAAGCGTCCCGACGCGCCGGTCAGCCCGGCGTGGCCCGACCAGCCCAAGGTGCAGTACGGCGCGTATACGCGCGCCACCACGCTGGGCTCGCAGCCCGCCGCCGACGTAATGCCGCAAGCCGGCACGCCCGCCGCGGACCTGGGCTGGCGCGAATTTTTCCGCGACCCGCGCCTGCAGGCGTTGATCGAACTGTCGCTGGTCAACAATCGCGACCTGCGTGTCGCGGTCCAGCGTGTCGAAGAAGCCAGGGCGCAGTACGGCATCCAGCGCGGCGCGCAGTGGCCCAGCATCGGCGCCGGCATCCAGGGCCAGCGTCAGCATCTGCCGGCCAACATGCGGGCCGGCGGTCCAGATTCCAGTTCCATCAGCAGTTCGTACCAGGCCGGGATCGGTCTGACGACCTTCGAGATCGACCTGTTCGGCCGCCTGCGCAACCTGTCCGAAGCCGCGTACCAGCAGTACCTGTCGACGGAACAGGCGCAAAAAAGCGTGCACATCACGCTGGTCGGATCCGTCGCGCAGTCGTATTTCAATCTGCGCGCCGCCGAGGTCCAGCTGGAACTGACGCAGCGCACGCTGGCCTCTCGCCAGGAATCCTATGACCTGGTCAAGCGCCGCTTCGATGGCGGCGTGGCGTCCGAACTGGACCTGAACCAATCCAAATCGCTGCTGGACACGGCCTCCGCCGACCTGGCGCAACTGGCCCGCGCGCGGTCGCAAGCCATGAACGCGCTGGTGCTGGTGGTGGGCACGCCGCTGCCCGACACGCTGCCCCCGCCGGCCACCTTCGGCCGCGACCAGTTGTTGGCCACGGTGCCGTCCGGCCTGCCGTCCGATCTGCTGGAACGCCGTCCCGACATCGCGGCCGCCGAAAACCAGCTGCTGTCCGCCAATGCCAATATCGGCGCGGCGCGCGCGGCGTTTTTCCCGACCATCTCGCTGACCGGCCTGTTGGGCGTGGCCAGTCCGTCGCTGGGCGATCTGTTCAAGGGCGGGCAGGGCTACTGGAGCTTCTCGCCGTCGATCACGACGCCGCTTTTTGCCGGCGGCAGCATCCGCGAGGGCCTGAGCCTGGCCAAGGCGCGCGACAATATCGCGGTCGCGCAGTACGAACAGACCATCCAGCAGGCGTTCCGCGAAGTGTCGGACGCGCTGGCGGGCGAGGCCACCTACGGGGCGCAGCTTGACGCCCAGCGCGCGCTGCAGGATTCGTCGGCGCGGACGCTGGAACTGTCGAATTTGCGTTATACCAACGGTATCGACAGCTACCTGCAGGTGCAGACCGCGCAGGTGGACTTTTTCAACGCCCAGCTGTCGCTCGTGCAAACCGGCCTGGCTGCGCTGATCAACCGCGTGGAGCTGTACAAGGCGCTGGGCGGCGGCTGGGAAGAAACAACGAAAGTGCAATGATAGAACTCGGTGTAAATATTGATCACGTCGCCACGCTGCGGCAGCAGCGCCACACGGCCTATCCCGACCCGATCGCCGCCGCCCTGCGCGCCGAAGATGCTGGCGCCGACCTGATCACGCTGCATCTGCGCGAAGACCGGCGCCACATTCAGGACGCCGACGTCTACGCGATCCGCCCGCAACTGCGCACCCGCATGAATCTGGAATGCGCGGTCACGCCGGAAATGCTGGAGATCGCCTGCGCGGTCAAGCCCAGCGACGTCTGCCTGGTGCCCGAAAAGCGCACCGAGCTCACGACCGAGGGCGGGCTGGAAGTGGCCGGCGCCATGGGGCCCGTTTCCGACGCCGTGGCGCTGCTGGCCGAAGCCGGCATCCGCGTGTCGCTGTTCATCGATCCGGACCCGGTCCAGATCGCCGCCGCCGCCAAGGCCGGCGCACCCGTCATCGAACTGCACACCGGCGCCTACGCCGAAGCCGAGGGCGAAGCCGCTGAAGCGGAACTGCAACGCATCCGCCTGGCCGTGGCAGAAGGGCTGCGCCACGGGCTGCGTGTGAACGCCGGCCATGGCCTGCACTATGGCAACGTCAAGCCGGTGGCCGCGCTGGACGGCATTTCCGAACTCAACATCGGCCACGCCATCGTCGCGCAGGCGATCTTCGATGGCTGGGAAAAGGCCGTGCGCGACATGAAGGCGCTGATGGTGCAAGCGCGCCTGCACGCGCTGCGCGGGCTTTGAACGCGGGCCGATGACGCGTTTTGACCGCTAGCCAGGCGATGCCGATGTCCGACTCTTCTTCCGCCACGCCCGCCGGCGCCATTGCCGGCATCGGCATGGACCTCCTGCGCATCGACCGCATCGAACGCGCGCTCGCCCGCCACGGCGACCGGTTTGCCGAAAAGATCCTCGGCCCCGAGGAACTCCTGAAATTCCACGCCCGCCGCGCCCGCGACCCGGTGCGCGGGCTGCGCTTTCTGGCAACCCGCTTTGCCGCCAAGGAAGCGTTTTCCAAGGCGATCGGGCTGGGCATGCGCATGCCGATGACGTGGCGGCGCGTGCAGACGCTGAACGCGCCGGGCGGCCGCCCCGTGCTGGTGATCGCCCCCGAACTGCTGAGCTGGTACGCTGACCGGTTTGGCGCGGCCCACGTTTCCATTACCGATGAATCCGACATGGCCGCCGCGTATGTGGTGGTCGAGCGCAAGCCCTAAGCCCTGCACTCGGGGCCATCTCCGCCGGCTTGCCGCACCCAGTTACAAGGACAGCCTCCATGGCCAAGAAAAAATCCAAGGCGGTCCTGCCCCCCGGCCCCGTGATGGTCGATGTGGCGGGATATTCGCTCACGAAAGCAGAAAAGAAGCGCCTGCGCCACCCGCTGGTGGGCGGCGTCATCCTTTTCGCGCGCAATTTTGAGAACCGCGCCCAGCTCACTGCGCTGACGCGCCAGATCCACAAGGCCCGCAAGGAGCCGCTGCTGATCCTGGTGGATCACGAAGGCGGCCGCGTGCAGCGCTTCCGCGAGGACGGCTTCACGCCCTTGCCCCCGATGCGCGCGCTGGGCGAACTGTGGGACACCGATCCCCTGCAGGCCATGCGCCTGGCGACCGAGGCCGGTTACGTCCTGGCCGCCGAGCTGCGCGCCTGCGGCGTGGACATGAGCTTCACCCCGGTGCTGGACCTGGACTACGGCGTCAGCAAGGTGATCGGCAACCGCGCCTTCCACCACGATCCCCGCGTGGTGACAATGCTGTCGCGGGCCCTGGTTCAGGGCCTGTCTCTGGCTGGTATGTCGTCCTGCGGCAAGCATTTCCCCGGCCACGGTTACGTGGGCGCCGACTCGCACCACGAGATCCCGGTCGATCCGCGCACGCTCGATGAGATCCTGAAAGACGACGCCGCGCCCTACGCCTGGCTGGGCGACGCCGTGCTGCCGTCCGTCATGCCCGCGCACGTCATCTACCCCAAGGTGGACAAACATCCGGCCGGTTTTTCCAAGCGCTGGGTGCAGGACATCCTGCGCAAGCGCCTGGGCTACGATGGCGTCGTGTTCTCGGACGACCTAACGATGGAAGGCGCCTCGGTCGCGGGCGACATCCTGGACCGCGCCAACGCCGCGCTGCGCGCCGGCTGCGACATGGTGCTGGTGTGCAACCGCCCGGACCTGGCCGACGACCTGCTGTCACGCCTGCAGTTCGACCATGCGCCCGAGTCCGTGGCGCGCATCCGGCGCCTGATGCCGCGTTTCGACGCGCCCGATTGGGACACCCTGCAAGCCGAAAGCCGTTACCAGAATGCCCGACGACTTCAATCTCAAATCGTTCCTGTCTGACCTGCCGCATCTGCCGGGCGTCTACCGGCACCTGGATGCGGCGGGCGAGGTCATGTATGTCGGCAAGGCGCGCGACCTGAAGAAGCGCGTCTCGTCGTATTTCCAGAAGACGCTGTCCAGCCCGCGCATCGCCCAGATGGTGGCGAAGGTGGCGCGGCTTGAGGTCACGGTGACGCGCTCCGAAGCCGAAGCGCTGATCCTGGAAAACAACCTCATCAAGAGTCTGAAGCCGCGCTACAACATCCTGTTCCGCGACGACAAGTCCTATCCGTACCTGCACATCACCGGGCATGACTGGCCGCGCATCGCGTACTACCGCGGCGCCACCAACAAGCGCGGACAGTTCTTCGGCCCGTTCCCCAACGCCTGGGCGGTGCGCGAAACCATCCAGATCCTGCAGAAGGTGTTTCGCCTGCGCACCTGCGAAGACAGCGTCTTTGCCAACCGCTCGCGTCCCTGTCTGCTGCATCAGATCGGGCGCTGCTCCGCGCCGTGCGTCGGCGCGATCGAAGCGGCCGAATACGAGCGCGACGTGCACCGGGCCGTGCGCTTCTTGAACGGCGAGGCCAAGGACGTCATGGGCGAGATCGAGGCCCGCATGCTGCAGGCCTCCATGGAACTGCGCTTCGAGGAAGCCGCGGCGCTGCGCGACCAGATGGGGTCGCTGGCGCGCGTGCTGCACCAGCAGACCATGGAAAACGTCAGCGGCGAGGACACCGACATCATTGCGGTGGCCATTGCGGGCGGCAAGGTCTGCGTGAACCTGGCCATGGTGCGCGGCGGCCGCCATTTGGGCGACAAGCCGTTCTTTCCGTCGCACGCCGAGGGCGAGGCCGCGCCGCAGGTGCTGGAAGCCTTCGTGGCCCAGCATTACACCGACAACGCGATGCCCCCCATCCTGGTCTGTTCCCACCCCTTGCCCGATCCCGAGCTGATCGCGCTGCTGGTCGAGCAGGCCGGCGGCCGGCCGTCCCGCGTGCTGACGCGTCCGCAGGGCACGCGCCGGTCCTGGCTGGAACAGGCATCCAAGAACGCTGAAATGGCGCTCGCCCGCGCGCTGACCGAGTCCGGCGCCCGCGCCGCCCGCACGCTGGCGCTGGCCGAAGCCCTGGATCTGGACACGGACGAAGCCGCGCTGGACGCCCTGCGCATCGAATGCTTCGACATCAGCCACACCGCCGGCGAAGCCACCCAGGCGTCCTGTGTGGTGTTCGAACACCACGACATGCAGCCCTCGCTGTACCGCCGCTACAACATCGCCGGCATCACGCCCGGCGACGACTACGCCGCGATGCGCCAGGTGCTGACCCGCCGCTTTGCCAAGGTCGCCGACGGCGACGCGCAGATGCCCGGCCTTGTCCTTATCGACGGCGGCAAGGGCCAGGTCGAGGTCGCACGTAAGGTTTTCGCGGAACTGGGCCTAGACATCCAGACCCTGGTCGGCGTGGCCAAGGGAGAAGGGCGCAAGGTCGGCCTGGAAACCCTTGTCTTCGCCGACGGCCGTCCGCCCGTCGCCCTGGGCGGCGAATCCGCCGCCCTGATGCTGATCGCCCAGGTCCGCGACGAAGCCCACCGCTTCGCGATCACCGGCATGCGCGCCCGCCGCGCCAAAACGCGCAACGTCTCGCGCCTGGAAGAAATAGAAGGCGTCGGCGCCCGCCGCCGCCAACGCCTCCTGGCCCGCTTCGGCGGCTTCTCCGGCGTCGCCCGCGCCAGCATCGAGGACCTGGCATCGGTGGACGGCATCTCGCAAGACCTGGCGATCCGCATCTACGAGGCACTGCGCTGAAGCCCCGGAATCGCCCAGATGTCACGAACCTGTGTCACCCTCGCCGCCGGCCAACAAGACGCCAGAGCGTTCAGCCTCGCCGATAAGCTCGACGACGTGCCAGGGCGAACGCTCCAATCCAAACCTCCCTCATCAACCCGCCCCCAAATTTCAACCACCCGCCCCGACGAGCAATCCGGGCCGCGCGGATCCGGCTCCGCCGGTCCGCAGAGGCGCCCCCTTGAGGGGGAGGCGCCGAAGGCGCGTCGGGGGTGGGCTCTAGCTGTTAGGATACGGACACTATGCCAATTAACGTTCCCATTATTCTGACGTGGCTGCGTATCGCCATGATTCCGCTGGTGGTCGGGCTGTTCTATCTGCCCGAAAGCTGGATGTCTGTTCCCATGCGCGACACGCTGGCGGCATGGGCATTCATCATTGCCGCGCTGACCGACTGGTTTGACGGCTGGCTCGCCCGGCGCTGGAACCAGACATCGGCATTTGGCGCCTTCCTGGATCCCGTCGCCGACAAGCTGATGGTCTGCGCCGCCCTCATCGTGCTGCTCGACCTGAGCCGCGTCGATGCCTTCATCTCCCTCATCATCATCGGCCGCGAAATCACGATTTCCGCGCTGCGCGAATGGATGGCCAAGATTGGCGCGAGCGCCAGCGTGGCCGTGCACCGCTTGGGCAAGTTCAAGACCGCCGCGCAGATGGTTGCCATTCCGTGCCTGCTGTATAACCAGTCGATCTACGGCGTCAACACCAAGCTGCTGGGTGACATCCTGATCATCGTGGCCGCGGTGCTGACTGTCTGGTCGATGCTGTATTACCTGCAGCGCGCGTGGCCCGCGATCCGCGAAAAGGCCATGTGACCGATTTCCCGGGCTGGCTGCGCAACAGCCAGCCCGGTGCAGTTGCAACACCGCACGGCGGCCCGGCTCGCGCAAGACGGCCGCCGTGTCACTTCAAGAGCGATACGCCGGCTCGATCCGGCACGGCCCGCGCGCCGCAATCGCCATGAATACGTCGCCTGGACACAAGTCTGCGCGACGCCGGAGACAACCCGCGAGCCGCCCAAGGCGGCCCGCAACCTGCCGCCCATGCGCGGCCTTGTGCAATGAACACCGCTACCGCCGCCACCCCCTTGCTCTCGGACGCCGCCGTACGCCGGCGCGACTGGAAAATCATCCTGCTCATCGGCGTGGCGCATGCCTCGTCTCACTTCTTCCAGCTCGTCCTGCCGTCGCTCTATGGCGCGCTCGGCCTGGAATTCGGGCTGGATTTCGCGCGGCTGGGCCTCCTGGTCTCCACCTTCTACGTGGTGTCCGGCATTGGCCAGGCGTCGTCGGGCTTCGTCGTGGACCGCATCGGCGCGCGTCCCGTGTTGTGGTTCGGGCTGGCGTGCTTCGTGCTGTCGGGTGTGCTGATCGGCTCGGCGACCGGCTACGTCATGCTGATGGCCGCGGCGGTCGTGGGCGGCATCGGCAATTCGGTGTTCCATCCGGCGGACTATTCCATCATCAATCACCGCATCACCGCGCCGCGGCTGGGCCACGCGTTTTCGACGCACGGTTTGACCGGCAACCTGGGCTGGGCGCTGACGCCCGTGTTCATCACCACCATCACGCTGCTCGCCAATTGGCGCGTTGCGGCTTACAGCGCCGCCGGTCTGGTGGCGCTGGTGCTGCTGCTGACGGTGCTGGGGCGCGATCTGCTGGGCGGCCCGTCGCCCGTGGAGGCGGGCGGCGACGCCAAGGACGCCGGCAATGCGCCCAAGCCCGCCGCCAAGCCGCAAGAGGGCGTGCTGGCGACGCTGTCCGCGCTGCTGGCCAAACCCGCGCTGTGGGGCGCATTCCTGTTCTTTGCCTGCACGTCCATCGCGCTGTCGTCGGTGCAGAACTACACGATTCCGCTGCTGGGCCAGCTGTACGACCTGTCCAAGGTCACGGCCAGCTCGGCGCTGTCCGGCTACATGGTCGCCTCGGCCGTCGGCATGGCGGCGGGCGGCTTTCTGGTGTCGGCCAATCCGCGCACCGAGCGCACCGTCATGGTCGCGCTCATCCTGGCTGGCCTGACGCTGGTCGTGTTGGCGTTGGGCCTCGTGCCCGCGGTGCTGGCCGCGCCGGTCGTGGGGCTGGCGGGCTTCTGCTCGGGCGTGGCCGCGCCGTCGCGCGACATGCTGATCCGCCGTGTGACGCCCAAGGGCTCGACGGGGTCGGTGTACGGCCTGGTGTATTCGGGCATGGACGTCGGCTCGGCTCTGGGGCCGCTGGCCTTCGGTCTGCTGCTGGACGCCGGTTTGCGGCAGGGGCCGTGGGTGGGCGCGGGTGTGGCGTTC
>NZ_DIEJ01000194.1:0-443 GCF_002418565.1 Achromobacter sp. UBA5777
CGCCCTGCCGCCTGACCATCCCGCGTGGCAGGAGGCAGGCGCAGAATCGCTGTCACTGGATGATCTGCTTGCCCAGGCAGACGTCGTGACGCTGCACCTGCCGCTCACGCCCCAGACCCGGCATCTGCTGGACGCCGCGCGCATCGAACGCATGCGCGCCGGCGCCATCCTCATCAACACATCCCGTGGCGGCATCGTGGACGAAGCCGCGCTGGCGGCCGCGTTGCGGGCCGGACGCCTGCGCGGCGCGGCGTTGGACGTCTTCGAGCAGGAACCGCTGCCCGCGGGCAGTGCGCTGGCCGACGCGCCCAACCTGATCCTGACACCGCACATCGCGGGGCTCACGCAGGAGGCCAACACGCGCGTTTCCGACATGGTGGCCGCCGGTGTGACAATGGCGCTTGACGCCCGCGCACGCTGACGAGGCGCGGCGCGCCTCACAC
>NZ_DIEJ01000194.1:463-41606 GCF_002418565.1 Achromobacter sp. UBA5777
CGGTCTTGCCGCGGCCGGCGCCAACCCGGTCATGGCCGACAGCACCGCCCGCGCGCTGGTCTTCGCGGAAAGCCAGGGACTCAGCTCTCACGGCCTGTCGCGCGTGCCGTTCTACGCCGGCCATCTGCGTACCGGCCGCGCCATCGGTTCGGCCGTGCCGCGCCTTGTGAACGAACGCGGCGGCGCGGCGCTGATCGACGCGGGTTCGGGCCTGGCGTTTCCCGCGTGCGCCATGGCGGTCGAACAGGCCACGGCCCGCGCCCGCGAGCATGGCGTCGCGTTCGTCGGCGTGGCCAACAGCCATCACTTTGGCGAAGCGGCCTACCACCTGGAAGCCCTGGCCGACGCCGGCATGGTGGGGCTGGCGCTTAGCAACTCGCCTGCCGCCATGCCCGCCTGGGGCGGCAAGCGCCCGCTGTTCGGCACCAACCCCATCGCGGCGATCTTCCCCCGCCGTGGCGGCGCACGCCTGGTCATCGACCTGTCGCTGTCGCAGGTGGCGCGCGGCAAGCTCATGATCGCCGCGCGCGACAACCAGCCCATTCCGCTGGGCTGGGCGCTGGACGCCGAGGGCCAGCCCACGACCGATCCCAAGGCGGGACTGGCGGGCAGCATGCTGCCCGCGGGCGGCGTCAAGGGCGCCATGCTGGCGCTCATCGTCGAACTCATGGCCTGCGCGCTGACCGGCGCGCGCTTCGGCTACGAGAACGAGTCGTTCTTTGTGGATGAAGGCGGCCCGGCGCGGCTGGGGCAGGCCTTCATGGCGATCGATCCCAACGCGCTGGCGGGTAACGATGTCTACCTGGAACGCGTGGAAACGCTGGTCGACGCCATGCTCGAAGACGAAGGCGTGCGCCTGCCGGGCGACCGGCGCCGCAAGCTGCGCGACGAGGCGGTCAAGCACGGCCTGGACCTGCCCGATGCGTTGATGACGCAGCTGCGCACGTTGGCGGGTGCTGGCTGAAGCGCGCGGCCTGACTGCGCGATTTGACTGCCGGGCTTGACTGCGGGACTTGACCCCGCCGCCTGGTGCCCTAATGCCCGTGGGAGAACCACAGCATCAGCGGCGCCAGCAGCAAAAACACGACGGTGGACACCAGCACGGCGCCTGCCGCGGTGTCGCCCAGCGGCGTGTAGCGCCGCGCATACATGTAGCTGACCACCGCGCACGGCATGGCCATCTGCAGCGTCAGCGCACCGGCCAGCACCGGCTCCAGATCCATCGCCCACGCCACGGCCAGCCCGGTCAACAGACCCGCCACCAGGCGGATCGCACCGACCTTGGCGCCGTCGCGCATGCCGTTCGACGGAATCAGCGCCAGCGCATGACCCAGGCTCAGCAGCATCAGCGGCACGGTCACCGCGCCCAACATGCGCGCCGTCTCGATGATCCACGCGGGCACCGGCACGTCCAGCAGGCGCAGCGCCACCGCCACCACGGACGCCAGCAGGATCGGGCTCTTCCAGCTTCCCTTGGTGTTGACGCCCGGCAGCATGCGCACCGCGATGGTGTGCATCACGAAGGAACTCACCGCAAAAAAAGCCACCGCCACCGACAGGCCCGCGTCGCCGAACGCCAGTTGCGAAATCGGCAGGCCCAGGTTGCCGGCATTGGGCTGGAACGCCGTGGGTAGAAGGCTCAGCACGGGCAGCTTCCAGGCCTTGAGCAGCGCCGCGCAGATCAGCGCGCACAGCAGCAGGGCGATCAGGGTTGCTGCAGCCACGTCGGCCAGCGCGCGGTTGTCCAGGTGGGTGGTGACGAAGGTATGGAACACCAGCGCGGGCGTGGTGACCGACGTCACCAGCGTGGTGATGAAGTTGCCGCCGAAGGGAAGATCGCGCTTACCCCAATAAAGCCCGATTCCCACGCAGAAAAGCAGGGGCATCATCAGCACAATGGCTGACAGGTAGAACTGCGCGATGGCCAACATGGACTATTCCGTCAGAGATAAAAAGATTGATGCATCACGGCATCATTGCTTGCCCCGGCCGGGGCGGTCGCCGCAGCATGGACGCATTGTTCACAACAGGACCATCCCGTCCTCGCCGCCATGTCCGCCACACCGATGCGCATTCCTGCCCACTCATCGCGTTGCGCCCTTCGCAGCGCCATTCCGCCCGCCGGCCTGCATCTGGCGGACCGGCAGGCAGCTTGTCTGCCGCTATCGGACAGACAGGCCGCGTGCCTGCGGTGGTCGGCCGCAGGCAAAACCAGTTGGGAAACCGCCCGGATATTGGGCGTCAGCGAAAGCACCGTGAATTTCCACCTGCGCAACGCCTGCAGCCGCCTTGGCGTACGGGGCCGCCGCGCGGCCGTGGTGGCGGCGCTGCGGCTGGGCCTGCTCGAGTTCAAGGCTTGATGACGACGGACCGCAGGAATTCGCGCGCGCGCTCGGCGGGCAGGCTTTCCTCGGTGCCGGCGGCCACGGCCTCGATCAGCATCGTGTCCGTCACCCACACCTTCGCCTGCAGCCATCCGGGCTTGCCCACCGCCTTGCCGCGCACCTCGATTTCCTGGCCATAAGGCGGCCATTCGTTGGGCGGCGGGGCCTGCATGTTGGTGTAAAGCGACCGCATCAGCGCCACGCCCAGCGCCTGACGGGCCGCGGGGCTGGCCGCGATCTCCGGCGGCAGGGGCGCCGATCCCACGGCAAACACCGCTTCGCCGACGGTCGCGCTTGCCATCGTGAACTTCAACGCGTGCGTGTCCAGCTTCAGATCGCGGGTTTCCGTCGATACCCGGGCGGGGAACGCGGCGCGGACGTGGCCGTCCGCCACATCCATCTCGCGCCAGTTGTAACTGGGCGAGCAAGCCGCCAACGCCAACGTCAGCGCCAAAAAAACGCCCGCTTTCTTGAACATGAAACGAAACAGCGATGAAATCGTCATTACCCGAGGACTCCAGGGTCCCGTCATTTCGAGGAATCCAGAAATTGTCGCCGATTTCCATGGCACCCGCGCCCGATGGCACGTTGCTCGCCAATTATTGCTGGCCCGCCGCGCCAAATGTCCCGCCTCCGATAGCGGGCGACGGGGTATCCGGTGGCCGGCTATCCGGTGGCCGGCATTCCGGTGGCCGGCACTCCGGTGATGGGCTATCCGATGACGCGCACGCCGCAGACGGGCAGCCGGCAGCCCGGCCCAGCATCTATCTGCTGCACGGCCTGAGCGAGCACGCCGGACGCTATGACCGGCTGGCGCGCTGGCTGACCGCCCGGGGCTGGACGGTGGGCGCGCACGATCACCGCGGTCACGGCCGCTCTGGCGGGCACCCCGCCACCCTGCGCGACCAGGAAGACCTGGTCACGGATGCCGTGGACCGGCTGCAGGACTGGACACAGGCCTGTGGCCGCCCGCCCATCCTGCTGGGCCACAGTCTGGGCGCCCTGGTCGCCGTGCGCATCGCCCAGCGCCGGCTGGCCGACCTGGATGGGCTGGTGCTCAGCTCCCCACCCTTTGCCGTCAACGTCCCGCAATGGGTGCGCCGCACCCTGACCTGGATGTCCCTGCATGCCCCCGACCTGCGCGTCCCGCACGGTCTGGCGCCCGCCCGCATTTCCCACGACCGGGCCGTCGTCAAGGCCTACCGCGCCGATCCCCTGGTGCGGCGCCGCATGACCGGGCGGCTGGCGCGCTTTGTGGACCAAGCCGGCCAGCAGGCGCTGCGCGAAGCCAGCCTGCTGCCCTGCCGCACGCTGCTGATGGTGGCCGGCGACGACTCCATCGTGGCAGCCGAAGGCAGCCGCCAGTTCGCCCAGCGGGCGCCCGCTGAATTGCTCACCCTGCGCTGGTACGACACCGCCTGGCACGAGATCTTCAACGAAACCGCCCCCATCGCCGACCCCGTCTATGCTGACCTGGACGAATGGTTGGCGCGCACCGCGCAGGCATTGTCCCTGTCCCCAGTACTGGTTCCCTCAGCACAGGAGGCCAGCACCCCGTAAAATCCGGCGACAGCCCCCAACGAGAACAATCCGTGACCGATACTGCCGCCAACCGCCTCGCCCGCCTAGAGGCCAACCGCTCGCTGCTGACCGAGACCCTGCGGGGCATCGAGAAAGAAGGCCTGCGCGTGGACGAACAGGGCATCCTGGCCCGCACGCCGCACCCCGCCGGGCTGGGCTCGGCGCTGACCAACGAACACGTCACCACCGATTATTCCGAATCGCTGCTCGAGCTCATCACGGGCACGCACGACAACGTGGACGCCCTGCTGGCCGAACTCGCCGACACGCACCGCCACGTCTACACCGTGCTGGACCATGAACTGATCTGGAATCAGTCCATGCCGGCCACGCTGCCGCCGGAACCGGAAATCCCCATCGCCTGGTACGGCACGTCCAACACGGGCATGCTCAAGCACGTCTACCGCCGCGGTCTGGCCGAACGCTACGGCAAGACGATGCAGTGCATCGCCGGCGTGCACTACAACTTTTCGCTGCCTGAAGCCCTGTGGTCCGTGCTCGACACGCAGCCCGGCTCGGACCAGGATCGCCGCTCGCGCGGGTACATCGGCCTGATCCGCAACTTCACGCGGTATTCGTGGCTGCTGATGTACCTGTTCGGCTCGGCGCCCGCGTTGGCCAGCGGCTTCCTGCAAGGTCAGGACCATGCGCTGGACAAGCTGGGCGACCACACCCTTTACCTGCCCTACGCCACCAGCCTGCGCATGAGCGACCTGGGCTACCAGAACAAGGCGCAGTCGCAGCTCAAGCTCTGCTACAACGACCTGGACACCTTCCTTGGCCGCCTGTACGGCGCCGTGACACAGCCCTGGCCCGACTATCAAAAGATCGGCACCCACCGCGACGGCGAATGGATCCAGCTCAACACCAACGTGCTGCAGATCGAAAACGAGTACTACTCCAGCATCCGCCCCAAGCGCGCCACGGGCCGCTGCGAACGCCCCATCACGGCGCTGGCCGAACGCGGCGTGCAATACGTTGAAGTGCGCTGCCTGGACATCGATCCGTATTCGCCGGTCGGCATCGACGCCACCACCGCCCGTTTCGTCGACGCCTTCCTGCTGTTCTGCACGGCCTCGGACAGCCCGTTCTTCCCCGCCAATGGTTACTGTCAGCGCAGCGCCGACAACTTCTCGGTCGTCGTCAAGGAAGGCCGCAAACCGGGCCTCACGCTGGACCGCGACGGCCAGACCATCGGCCTGACGCAATGGGGCCACGAACTGCTGGACCAGATCGCGCCGTACGCGGCGCTGTACGACAGCGCCATGGGCGGCACCGCCTACGCGGATGCGCTGGCGGCGCAACGCGCCAAGCTTGACCAGCCCGACACCACGCCCTCTGCGCGTCTGCTGGCCGAACTGAAGGACAGCGGCCTGTCGTTCCACGATTACTCGCTGGCGCTGAGCCGCAAGCATGCGGATGCGCTGCGCGCGCAGCCGCTGCCGGCCGACGTGGCCACGGCCTATCAGCAAGCCGCTGCGCAGTCCGCCGCTGAACAGCTACGCCTGGAACAGTCGGACACTGAAGACTTCGATACCTACGTGAGCCGCTATCACGCCGCGCTCAAGGCGCCGCGCAAATAAGGCGTATCGTTAGGGATTGGTCCGCGCCGCGCTCCTGCGGGGCGCGCGCGGGCCTTACCAGTCACATCAGGAGGTTTTATCCATGCGCCGCACCGCAAAATTTCTGCTGGCCCTGGCGGTCAGCGTGGCGGGCATTGCCCACGCCGCGCCGCCGCCCATGCAGACCGTGGAATCCGTTGACCTGAAACGCTACGTGGGGATGTGGTACGAAATCGCCAACTTTCCCATGTTCTTCCAGCGCAATTGCGTGGGAGACACCACGGCCGAATACACCGCGCATCCGGACGGCACCATCGGCGTGAACAACCGCTGCCGCACCAAGGACGGGGATATCGATTCGGCCTCGGGCACCGCCACGGTGGTCGAAGGCAGCAACAACGCCAAGCTCGAAGTCACCTTCTTCAAGCCGTTCAAGGGCGATTATTGGGTGATCGGCCTGGATCCCGAATACCGCTGGTCCGTCGTCGGCACGCCCGACCGCAAGTATCTGTGGATTTTGTCGCGCTCGCCCAAGCTGCCCAAGGAAGAACTGGACAAGGCGCTGGCAGCCGCCACGGCGCAGGGCTATCAGCTCGACGAGCTGCGCTACACGCCGCAGAAGTAAGCGCGGCACAAGGCAGCGCTGCAGAAGTCAGCGCTGCCGAAGTCAATGCAGATCTCAGCCCGCGGCGTAGTCGCGGGCCAGCCTGACCACCGTCACGCCGGGCTTCAACTGCCGCAGCGACGGCATGATCAGCGTGCAGTTGTCGTAGGGCGTCACCACCGGCTGCTCGTCGGCCCAACCGATAAGCGATCCGGCCTTTTCAAACGTTTCCAGCCCCGACCAGGGGCCGGCAAACCGGACGTTCATTGACGGCGCCACCACGGCGTCCGTCACTTCCAACACGCGTTGCGCCGCCGGATCCGGCAGCAGCCAGCCTTCGGGCAGGTCCGGCGCGTCTATCACGCCCGATTCCACCAGCATCCGCGCCACCATGTCGCGCGCCACATCGCGCGACGACAGGTCGCCATGAAAGCCGCATTCGATCAGCAGGGCGCACGCGTCTTCGCAGGCCGGGTCGCCAAAGTGTTCGAAGTCGCGCATGCGCACGCCGTCCTTGTGGCCGGCGTCCACGATGACGTGCTGCGGGGCCTTGAGGCGGCGCGCCAGCGCGATATTGCGCGGCAGCACGCCCGTCAGCAGCAGCGGCGCCCCCGGCTCGTGCATCGAATGCAGATCCAGCAGCCAATCGGCACGCCGCACCCAAGGGCGCAGCGCCGCGCCGCGCTGGCGGTCCGGCGACGTGGGATTGTCCAGCCGCTCGGCGCTCCAGACGCGGTTCATGTCTTCCTGCACGAAACGCGACGCATCGTGGTTCGCGTGATCGAAGCGGTCGAACGCATCCAGGTTGCAGAAGGCCAGGGTCAGGCTGCCGCGGCGCGGGCGCAGACCCGAGGCCAGCAGGTCTTTCAGCGCCCACGCGCCGCACAACTCGTTGCCATGCACCAGCGCGCTCACCATGAGCGCCCGTCCCGGCACGCCCGAATCAAAGTGCCACACGCCCGGCGTGTCGGTATTGCCCGCGCGCTCGGCGGCGATGTCGGGAACGGGGAGCTTGAATTCCATGGTGATATCCGCTTGATGCCTGGTCTTTCGATGTCGTGAGGGTGGGCGCGCAGCCTTATTGCGCCTCGATCTTGGCGGCCTTGACCAGCGCGCCGTACTTCTTGGTTTCTTCGGCCTGGAACGCCACGGGGTCCACGCCCGGCTTGGCCACTTCGCCGCCGGCGTCCTGCATCTTGGCGCGGAACTGGTCCGACTTCAGCGTTTCATCCAGCACGGCGCGCAGCTTGGTCACCACCGGCTCGGGCAGGCCAGCCGGGCCGTACAACGCGAACCACAGGTTGATGTCCACGGACTCGAAACCCTTGGTGGCGGCCAGCGGCGCGATCTCGGGCGCGGCGGGCGAACGCTTGTTCTCGGTCAGGCCCAGCGCGACGATGTTGCCGCTGCGCACCTGCGGCAGCCCGGAGGACAGCACCAGCATGCCGTAGTCCAGCTGACCGCTCATCAGGTCGGTCACCAGCGGCGACACGCCGCGGTAAGGCACGTGCTCAGCGCGCGTGCCGGTGGCCTGGTTGATCATCTCGCCGGCCAGGTGCAGCGTCGTGCCCACGCCCGACGAGCCGTAGTTGAACGTGCCGGGCGCGGCGCCCTTGAGCTTTTCCAGATAGTCGGCGGCGGTCTTCACGCCCGAGTTCTTGCTGGCGGCCAGCAGCATCGGCTGCGAGGCCACGATGCCCAGCGCCGTGAAATCCTTGGCGCTGTCGTATTTGACGGCGGTGTTGATCATGCGGGCGATCACCATTTCATTGGTGGAGCCCAGGAAGATGGTGTAGCCGTCTGGCGCGGCGCGCGCCACGCGTTGCGCGCCGATCGTGCCGCCGGCGCCGCCCACGTTCTCGACCACAACGGTCTGGCCCAGGCGCTTGCCCAGTTCTTCGCCCAAGAGGCGCGCGGTCAGATCCAGGCTGCCGCCGGCGGGGTAACCGACAATCAGCGAAATGCTGCGGGCCGGGTAATCAGCCGCGCTGGCGGCAGGGGCCGCGGCAACCGCCGAGGCGGCACACAACGAGACTAGCGCCGCACGCAGCGGCTTCAAGATGGACTTCATGACTTTCTCCCTGGGGTGCTGTGGGTGGACGGCGGAGCCGTCTCATTTGATTTCGGGGGCTATTTTCGAGCGCTCCCCAGGGACAGTCCGTGCCAAAACGGCACATCGTTGTGCTGATCGGGATTTTGGCAGAGAGATGCGGATGCTGAACTCCAGGTACTG
This sequence comes from Achromobacter sp. UBA5777, assembly GCF_002418565.1. Lineage (NCBI taxonomy): Bacteria > Pseudomonadati > Pseudomonadota > Betaproteobacteria > Burkholderiales > Alcaligenaceae > Achromobacter > Achromobacter sp. UBA5777. The sequence continues at coordinate 8,828 of NZ_DIEJ01000194.1, forward strand.
AACGACAGGCGTTGAACTTCAGCCGCTGGAATTCGGACCCGAAGCCAGACCTGGAATCACGCCTTGCGATTCGCCGTCGCTTCCCAGGCAGCTTCGGCCAGGTCGGTCAGCCGCGCGCGCGGGCGGTACAGCCGGACTTCGAATGCGATTTCGTCGCTGCGCCCGCCCAGCTCAGCCAGCGCGCCGCGCCGGCAGTCGGCCGCCACCATGGACCACGGCAGCCAAGCCACCCCCACGCCCTTGGCGACCGCGCCATGCGCCGCGTCCAGGGAATCGCTGCGCACAAACGGCGTCAGCGCATACGGCGTGGCCTCAAGCCGATCCCCCACGATGCGCTCCATCGCCAGCCCGCCGGTGTAGGTGATGAGCGGCACGGGCGCCCCGCCCTCCTGCAGCAGAAACCGCGGCCGGCCCCGGGTATCCATCTGGCTGACCGGCACCAGCTTGTCGGTCGCCAGCGTCATGTACCGGTAGCGCGAAGGGCTGAGCGGCACGGACAGCGCCGCATGCTCGTAGCAGCACAACAGGTCCACCTTGCCTTGTTCCAGCCGCACCACCAGGTCCTGCGCCTTGCCGGTGGACAACTCCACCTGCGTGCCGTCCGTCAGCACGCGCGGCGTGCGGTGCCGGAGCCGCGCGATCCAGTCGGCCACCAGCGTACGCGCCAGGCTGCGGCCCGTGGCGATGCGCAGGACGGCCTCGCCGCCCGCGCCCGAACTGCGGATGCGATGGCGCACCAGCCCCATCTGCTCGACGACCTGCGTCGCCGTCTTGAGCAGCGTCTCGCCTTCGGGCGTCAGCGTCACCGGCAGCCCCCGGGGGGGGGGGGGGGGCGGGGCGGGCCCCCCCCCCCGGCCCCCCGGGCGGGGGCGCGNNCAGGTCTTCGAGGAGTTTCAGGTCTGCCATGGACGACAAGCTTACGGCATCGCGCGTGCTAGGCCGCTGCCTGTCCCTCGGGCAGGGACAGGATGCGCGCGATGACCTGCGCCGTCTCGCGGTAGTGCGCCGCCAGCAGCGCGACCGCGCGATCGGCATCGCGCGACACCGCCGCATCCAGCAGCGCGCGGTGCTCGTCGCCAACATCGCGCTCAGGGCCGTACGCCATGGCTTGCGCGCGCGCCGGCCGGCGGTAACGTTCGGTCTGCGCGTACAACTGCGCGGACAGATCCAGCAGCCAGGGCGAGCGGCAGGCGCCGATCAGCGCCTGATGAAAATCCTGGTGACGCGCTTCCAGTGCGTCCTCGCGGTCCGGGTCCAGTCCCGGCGCGGCGTCCGCCCGCCGCGCGGCCAGCGCCAATGCGTGAAACGCCCCGACCAGCCGCGCCTCCCAGGCATCGTCGGCATTGGCCAGCGACCGGCGCAACGCGTCGCAATCGATCAGGATTCGGGTCTCGCAGGCATCGCGCATTTCATCCACGGACAGCGGCGCGATGCGAAACCCGCGCGACGTCGTGGTGAGCACCATGCGTTCGCTGCGCAACCGGTTCAGCGCCTCGCGGATCGGCGAAAAGCTGCCGCCGTAGCGCTGGCGCAGCAATTCCAGCCGCAGCGATTGGCCCGGCGCAAACGCGCCGCGCATGATGTCGCGGCGCAGTTGCCGGTAGATCTGTTCGGACAGCGTGATGTCTTCGATCTCGGCGCTGCCGTTTGCCGCCGCATCCTCGCGCGGAGCTTTGATTCTGGGTTTCAAGCGCAGCGCTCCTAGACGGCCACCACCGGGTGGCGCAGCGTGCCGATGCCTTCCACGCACGCCACGACCACGTCGCCCGGCCACAGAAATTCCTGCGGCTTGCGGCCGGCGCCCACGCCCTCCGGCGTGCCGGTGGCAATGATGTCGCCCGGTTCCAGCGTGATGCCGGCGCTGATATCGGAGATCAGGAACGGCACCTTGAACAGCATGTGCCGCGTGTTCGAGCCCTGCTTCTTTTCGCCGTTGACCGTCAGCCACAGGTCCAGCACCTGCGGATCGGGAATCTCGTCGGCGGTCACGATGCACGGACCGAACGGCGCATACGTGTCCTGCCCCTTGGAATAAATCCACTGCCCTGCCCGGCGGCAATCGCGCGCGCTCATGTCCAGCATCACGCTGTAGCCGAACACGTAAGACAGCGCATCGGCCTCGGCCACACGCGAGGCGCGCCGTCCGATGATCACCGCCAGCTCGACTTCCCAGTCCAGCTGCTGCGTGATCTTCGCGTTGTGCTCGATGGCGTCGCCCGGTCCGATCACCGTCGTGGGCGGCTTGGAGAAGATGACGGGCTGCTTGGGCAGGTCCGCCGACGTGTCCAGCGTACGGCTGGATTCGGCCACGTGCTCCACGTAGTTCAAGCCGATGCCGAAGATGTTCTTGCGCGGACGCGGGATGGGCGCCAGCAGCTTCACGTTCTCCTGCGGCACCGCGCTGCCCACCGGCCAGTTGCCGCGGAACGTGTCCAAGAGACGCGTCGCCTGCGCGACTGCCACCGGCCCCAGGTCGATGAACTCCAGCATGTCGTCGGGCAGATCCACCCCGCCTTCCTGACCCAGCAGGAACAGGTCGATCACGTAGCCGTCGACAAGCGCGCCCAGGCGGGCGGCGGCGGTGGGATGAGCGCGAAAGGTCACCAGGCGCATCGGGAACTCCAGAAGGTCAAAGGTTGTGGAACCGGCCGCAGCAGCGCGGCGGTTTGCGTTCGGAAACTAGATCAGCTGCTGATGGCCGCCGTTGTCCTGCACCGCTTCCTCGCGGTACAGGGCCAGCGAGCGCATGACGGGCAGGTCGTTGAAACAGAAGAGGCATGCGTCGTCGTTGGACGACAGGTTGGCGTGTTCGTGGATGGCCCAGGACGGCACGCAGAAGATGTCGCGCTCAGTCCAGTCGTAGCGCTTGCCGTCGATGACCGAAAAGCCGCTGCCCTTGGCCACCTGATAGATGAAGCTGCCCGTGTGCCGGTGCGCCTTTGTGTGCTCGCCGGGACGCAGCAGCTGCATGCTGGCGCCAATTGTCGGCATGACGGGGCCGCCCGTCGCCGGATTGACGTATTCCAGCAGGATGCCGTCGTAGGGACTGCCCGCCGTGGTGCGCGCGTAGCGGCGCAACGCCTCGTACGTGGGCTCCCATTCGTACTTGAAGAGCGGGGAATACGGCTTGGTCCATCCGGACACCTGCGGCCGCAGCGCCACGCCGCCCCACGCCCCGCTGGTGTCGTCCACCGGATGCGTGACGGTCTGGTTCAGATCCGGATGCACCGCATAAAAGCCCGCTTCCAGCGCATTGACCAGCGGGATATCCAGGCCGTCCTGCCAGATGCAGGTGGTGCCATCCTCGGCCACGCCGTGCTCGTGCCACGTGCCGTTTGGCGTCAGCACAAAATCATTCGCGCCCAGCGTCATCTTGTGGCCGTCAACCACCGTAAACGCGCCCTGCCCTTCCATGATGAAGCGCAGCGCCGAATGCGTGTGGGCGTGCGCCGAGGCCAGCTCGCCCGGCCGCATCACCTGCAGCCCGGAATACAGCCAACCCACCGCCGCCGCAACATCGCGCCGGCCGGGATTGTTCAGGTAGATGACGCGACGGCCCGCCTCTTCGGGGGACACCAGTTCGGCGGACCGCAGCACGTGACCGCGCAGGTCCTGGTAGCGCCAGACCACGGGCACGGACGCTGACCGCGGCGCCCACGGCTCGATCTTGTTCGCCACCGTCCACAGCGCCCCGGTCTCCAGCCGCGCCAGCTCCTGGTAATAGGCCACCCGCTCTGGCGAGTCGGCCACATTGGCGCGGCCCGCGGTGTCTTCGCGGTAGGCGTCGTAGCGGTTCGCTTCCATTCCGTGCCCCTGGTTTTATAAAACGCTGAGGATTTTCGAAAATACTAAGCGCGGGGCCGGAGGGCGGGCAATGGCGAAACGCTAGGGGTTTTCCTTGAACCGGGAAGCCGCTTCGCAAAAATATCTTGGCGACCGTGGCGAAAATACTGTACAAAAACACAGTGCGACGTGATACATTGCGCTCGCCCGAAAAACTGTCGTCCAGGGGAGAATTCCTGTGTCAGAAGCTGCTCATCTCGTTCAGTACATCGTCGTTCCCTACCGCGCCGCCGCCAATGGCGTCGCCCCCGGGGAAATCCGCCCGGCCAGCAGCGAATTCGGAGCCATCCGCATCGCGAATTCCATGGCCTCCAAATTTGCCGGCGTCGCGGCCTATGAAGTGATGATCGACAAGGAAACCGGCGACATGGAATCGCCGCGCATCCTGATGCAGATCGGCACCGTGCCTTCACTGGACGACTAGCCAACAAAAATCGCCCGCCCCGCATGCGCGCGGGGCGGGCGATTCAATCGCTTGGCGTGCAATGCCAGCACGCGGCCAGTACCTCAGTGGGGTCGGTCATTCGCAGACGCCTGGTCTGCGAACGCTAGAACAGATGCTTGATCCCCACCGAGCCACCCACTGCGCGCAAGCCCGACGCGCCGCCCAATCCCTGCTCGGCGTTCAACTGCACATTGACGAACGTGTTCTTGCCGGCCCGACGGTCGTAGCCCGCCGATAGCCCCACGCGCGATCCGTCCAGCTTGTTGTCAAAGGCGATGTCGCCCTGCGTCAGCGTCTGATACTCGCTGGACGATTCCCCCAACGTGTGCCGGTAGCTCAGCATCACCCAGCCGTGGTTCTGCGCGTCGTCCTGCTCACCCCAGGCTTTGGACAGCTTCACGCTCACGCGCGAATGCAACGCATGCGACTTCGGCAGCGTCACCCGGCCAAGATCGTCATCGCTGTCGCGCAGTTGGAGGTGCTGAACCATCACCTGCGCCTGCGGCTCCAGTCGAAGCCCTTCAGAGGCATCGCCAATGTCGAACGCCTTGCCGGCTTCGGCCGACAGCGCCGCGCCCCATCCCGACGTCCGCATGGACATGCCCTCCGCGCCGCTCGATTGGGTCTTCACGCCGTACCGGCTGATCTGCGTGACGAAGTCGGCATACCCTCCCTTGCCGTCCATCATCGTGTAATAAGCGCCCAAGCCATACATCGTCTGATCGCTGCGACCGGCGTCGATCGTCGAACGGGTGGATGCCTGATAGTGATCCACCTGGGCGCGGGACACCATCGCCGTGCCGAACACGCCCAGGCTGTTGCGGCGGATGCCCTTGTTGGTCACGAACAGGTCCGTGCCCACCTGCAGGCCGCCCAGCGTCGTGCGGCTTCCCACTTGCGACTGCAGGATGCCGCGCGGCGCGCCGTCGCGGTTCTCCCAGGCCCCCAGCGTTCTGGCCCAGGCATACGGATACACCTTACGGGCCAGCGATTCGGTGGCGCCCATGCGTTCGTTGAACGTTCCCACCGCCAGCTCGGACTGCCGCAACGCTTGCCCGCCCAACTGCGAGTAAATGGAGACTTCGGGGCGGACTTCGCTGATCAAATACCAGTTGTTGGCAAAGTCCGGTGAGCCATCCTGCGCGCCATGCGCCAGCACGTAGCGGAACGCGCCGCCTCGCGGAGGCTGGCCGGGCGTTAGCTGAAACGCGCCGTCCGTGCTGGCGCCCGCCTTGACCACCAGAAAGCCGTTGCCGTGAAGCGGATCGCCAAAGCCGCTGTCGGTGTTGAGCGCCAGGTTGGTCAACCCCGTCGCCCCCGCGTTCAAGGTCAGATAATCCACGGTGCCCGCCGTGGTCGGAATCATGTGCAACTGCACTTCGCCGCCGCCACCCACCAGACTGTTGGCGGTGAACGTACGACCGATGGCATCGTTGGTCCATTCAACGGGCGGCGCAAAGGCGACGCTTCCAGCAAGCCGAAGTTCGTTGACGGTGCTGAGGTTGTTTGCTTGCGCGGGGTTGGACGCATCCGTCAGGATGTTCCATTTGCTCGTCGCGTCGATGGATAGATTCGAGCCGTCCACCCAGCCTTCCAATGTGCCGCCGTTGGCCACGCCCAGGCCCGCACTGCTCGCGGCAACCACCCTGGCGATTGCATGATCGGCCTGCCCCAACGAGGTGCCGTCGATGACCAGCATGCCGTTGTCCACCCGCGTGATGCCAGTGTAGGTGAGCGGCCCGGTCAGCGTCGTCGTGCCCGAACCGGCCTGCCACAGCTCGCCCGTACCGGATATGGCGTTGGACAGGATGAGGGCGTTGGCGCGGTCTGTCGCCAGAACGGCGTTGTTCTCGATCACGCCCGCGCCCAACGATCCGGTGGTCTGGCCCGCGCCCAGTTGCAGCACGCCGTCGTCAATCAGCGTTGCGCCGGCGAAAGCATTGTCGCTGTCGATGATCCACGTCCCGGCGCCGGTCTTGGTAAGCGCGCCCGATCCGCTGATCGCACCTTGCATCACGGAGACTGTGCCGTCCACGGTGCGGATGGCGCCGTCGCCCGCAAACTGCATGTCGCGCTGCGACAGACTGTTGGCATCGAGTTGCAGCCCACCGCCGTTGAACGTGAGGGTGCCGGCCGCGTCGCCCAGGCTCGCGTCGTCGGCAATCGCGAGCCACCCGCCCGACAGGGTCCAGGGTGTGAGGGTCTGGCCGGGCGTTCCTGTCAGCGTCCATGTTCCGGCCGACGTTTTTTCGAAAGCATTGAAGCCCAGGTATTGCGCCTGCGCGCCACTTCCGATCTGGCTAACGTCAAAGGCCAGCGCGCCGCCGCCATCCAGAGCCAGCGTATTCTTGCCACCCGACTCCGTGGCGTCGACCAGGCCGATGATCTGGCTGCCCGCTTGCAGAACAAGCGTGGAATCGCGAGCCGTGGCTGAATACTTGATGGCGGTGTTCTGGTTCGCCGGCCCTTGAGATATCGTTCCGGAATTGATGATCATGGTGTTGGCGCCGGTGACATAGACACCGTGACCGCTGTTGCCGCCAGCGCCGCCTGGAGGCCCGCCTGGGAATCCGGTCCCACGCCCGCCGTTGCCGCCAGATCCGCCGGCTGCCCCGCCGCCTCCGCCGCCCCCACCAAATCCTTCCAATCCCGTTCCTGGATTTGCCCGGCCACCGTCTACGCCGGCCTCACCGCCAGCCATACCACCCGATCCGCCTACTCCCGGAGTTTGGCTATGGAATAACCCTTGGCCCGCCGACCCGCCGTTGGTGTAGGTACCGCCGCCACCGCCACCGCCACCTGCATAGGGGGACGTCCCCGGGACGTCGCCGCCACCCGGCATGCCATTTTCACCCCCATTGCCGCCATTTCCACCGAAACCCGTTCCATCGATCCCGTTGGGGTTGATATCCGCGCCGCCTCCTCCGCCCCCGCCAGCGCCACCGCCTTCTCCTCCGGACCCATTACCACCCCGACCGCCGTCGCTGACCGCATCGTCACTGTAGCTACCGCCACCCCCGCCCCCGCCGCCACCGCCTTTGCCGCCGCTGATCGAGTAGGCGGCGTTATGCAGGACCCCGCCGTCGCCGGAGATCACGATGCCGTCCCCGCCGTTCCCGCCCGCACCGCCCCCGCCGCCGGCAAAGTTTCCCGGCCCGCCCCCACCGCCACCGCCACCGCCGCCGCCGGGCGCGCCTTCAATGTCGTCATAGGTCGTGTAAGACGTCGTGAGATCCAGGGCGGCAAATCCATCCCCGCCGTCGCCCCCGTTGCCGCCATTGGCTGCCCCGCCTGCGCCTCCCACCCCCGCTTCGCCAACGATCAACGCACGCGCGGCGGGATGCGGGGACATGCCGAGAGAGATCAGAGACAGGCCAAAACAAAGCTTGAGCGCGATACCGCGCGCCTTGTTGGTTCGATTCGAGATCGAATCTGCATGTCGCGACGCCAAGCAAGAATCCGTATACATCAATGGTTCATCCTGGGTGGTGGATTCACGCGCGGCTTCACGAATTCAATAGCACTGGAGGATCAGGTGACGCTCCAGGCAAAAACTGCTATTTGGGTCTCGTAAGAACGTGGAACACCGGCGTGGCCGGTTGCGCGCTTAAGTAATCCGGTTAATCACATCGAACGACGGATGCACGCAGCAAAGCGTTCAAACCTGTGTCGTCGGTGTCTCAGATTCTCTTTAAGCGCCCAGGCTTCACCCAGAGTAGGTTTACTCCGATGTCGCTCCAGCATTTATAAGAATCAGTTGCCGGGCAAAATCAGACGATCGCTATGGCGAAAATCTAGAGACACTGCCAGTTATCCGACGGCCCCCTGTTTCACGCGATTGCTAGAACAGGTACTTCACCCCGACCGAGCCGCCCACCGCCCGCAACCCTGAGGCGCCGCCCAAGCCCTGTTCGGCCTGCACCTGCACGTTGACGAAAGTGTTCCTGCCCGCGCGCCGGTCGTAGCCCGCCGTGAGGCCCACGCGCGACCCATCCAGATCGTTGTCGAACGCGATGTCGCCCTGCGTGGCGGTGGGGTACGTACTGGAGGATTTTCCCAGCGTGTGCCGATAGCTCAGCATCAGCCAGCCGTGGTGCCGCGTCTCGGGGCTCGCGTCCCAGACTTTGGAAACCTTCAAGCTCACACGCGAGTGCAGCGCGTGCATTCCCGGCAGCGCAACCGGCCCGACGCGGTCTTCGCTGTCGCGCAGCCTGACGTGCTGGACCATCACCTGGGCTTGCGGCTCGATGCGCAGTCCGCTGGCGTCGTTGATGTCGAAGGCTTTGCCGGCTTCGGCGGACAACGCGGCGCCCCATCCGGACGTCCGCAAAGACAAGCCTTGCGCGCCGCGCGAATGGGCCTTCACACCGTACCGGCTGACCTGCGCGACGAAATCGGCGTATCCGCCCTTGCCGTCGATCAACGTGTAGTAGGCGCCCAGGCCATACATGGTCTGATCGCTGCGGCCGGCAGCCACCGTCGATCGCGTGAACGCCTGATAGTGCGCTACGTCGTTGCGGGAAGCCATTGCGGTGCCGAACACGCCCACGCTCCGGCGGCCGGCGCCTCTGCTGGCCACGAACAGATCCGTTCCCATCTGTAGTCCGCCCAGCCGCGAATCCACGGCGACGTTCGCTTGCCGGATCCCCAAGGGCGCGCCATCGCGGCGTTCGAGGACGCCGAGGGATCGCGCCCAGACATACGGATAGACCGTTCGCGCCAGTGTTTCGGTCGCACCCATCCGTTCGTTGAACGAACCTACCGCCACCTCGGACTGCCGCAAGGCCTGATTGCCCAACTGCGAGTAGATGGACACCTCGGGGCGGACATCGCTGAACAGATACCAGTTGTTGGCCAGATCGGCTGCGCCGTTTCGCGCGCCGTGCACCAGCCCGTAGTTGAACGCGCCGGCCAGCGCGGGTTGTCCGGGGGATTGGCGAAACGCATGGTCGGTGCTGGCGCCGGCCTTGACCACCAACAGCCCGTCGCCGGCCATGGGATCTCCAAAGCCGCCAGGCGTGATGATCGTCAGGTAGGTCATCCCCGTGGCGCCCTGGGTCAGCGTCAGATGGTCCGCAGCGCCGTTAGGACTTACGTGCAACTGGACTTGTCCGCCGGCGCCCACCAGGTTGTTGGCGGTGAGCGTTCGGCCGGCCTCGTTGTTGGCCCCGTCGGGCGGTGCGAAGGCGATGCTGCCCGCAAGCTGAAGCGCGTTGACGGTGCTGAGATTGTTTCCCGTCGCGGGAGGGGGGGTATCGGCCAGGACGTTCCATCGGCTCGTCGCATCGATGACGAGATTCGGTCCGTCCATCTGGCCGTCGAGCACTGCACCGTTGGCAAGGTACAAGGCCGCACTGCTGGCGCCGGCGACACTGGCCGCATGATCGGCCCGCCCCAGGCTCGTGCCATGAATGACCAGCATGCCCTCGTCAACACGCGTATCACCGGAATACGTGAGCTGCGCCGCCGGCGGGGAAATGCCCGATCCGGGATCGTTGCGCCCGATGATCCATGTTCCGGACCCGGTCTTGGTGAGGTTGCCGGCGCCGCTGATCGTTCCGTGCATCACGGACACGGTGCCGCCAGCAGTGTGGACCGCGCCATCACCGCGCAGCTGAAAATCGCGCTGCGATGTGATGCTGGCGTTCAGCTGCAATCCGCCGCCCTCGAAAATGAGGCCGCCCGCCGTGTCTCCCAGCGCCGCGTCGTCCGTGATCGCAAGCCATCCCCCGGAAAGCGTCCAAGGCGTAAGCGCCAGCGCGGGCGAACCCGTCAGCGCCCACGTGCCGTGAGACGCTTTCTCGAATGCGTCGAAGCCCAGATACTGACCCTGCGCGCCGGGGCCGATCTTGCCCACGTCAAACGCCTGCGCAGCGCCGCCATCCAGGACAAGCGTGTTTGTGCCGCTTGATTCGGTGGCATCGACGAGCCCCTGAATCACGCTGCCTTCACGGAGCATCAAGGTCGAATTGCTGGCGGTCGCCGCGTACTTGATGGCGGTGTCCTGGTTGACCGGCCCCGCCACAATGGATCCCGCATTGATGATGACGGAGCCGGCCCCCGTGACGTAGACGCCGTGATTGCTGCTGCCGGCCGCGCCACCCCCGTTCGTATCGAAACGCGAGTACTGCCCGCCGCGGCCGCCATCGCCGCCTGGCGCGCCGCCACCGCCACCGCCTGCGGCGAAACCTTCATACGGTTTGGCATCGCCACCGTTGACGCCGGACGCCCCGCCAGCAATGCCGCCTGCCCCCCCGATCCCCTCGATCAGGATCGGCCACACGTCTGTGCCCGGAGCCCCCCCGTTGACGGAGGAACCTCCGCCCCCGCCCCCGCCGCCAGCCCAGGAGATGCCTGGAGGGCCCCCGCCCGCAGTCAGGCCATTTTCTCCCCCGTTGCCGCCGTCTCCACCGAAGGCCGCCCGGACGTGTGCGCCGCCTCCGCCGCCCCCGCCGGCAGCGCCGTCAACGCCAGTCGAGCCGTCACCGCCGCGACCGCCGTCCGGCTCCACGGAGGGGTGGAAGGTGGAGCCGCCTCCCCCTCCGCCGCCGCCGCCCTTGCCGCCGCGGATCGACCAGCCATCGTTGTGCAATACCACCGCGTCGCCTGAGATGACGACGCCGACTCCGCCGTTCCCGCCGTCGCCACCCGCTCCCCCCACGGCGTTACCCTGCCCGCCGCCACCGCCTCCCCCGCCGCCGCCGCCGGCCCCGCCCTCGACGTCGCCGACCGTCGTGTATGAGGTCGTCAGGTCCAGGGCGGCATCTCCGTTGCCACCATCGCCGCCGCGGCCTCCATTGGATGCGCCGCCGACACCGCCGGCCCCCGACATACCCACGATCGCGCCCCAGGCATCGGGTTGGTGCGACATGTTCACGGATAACAGCAGCAGACCAAAGCAGAGCTTGGTGGCGGTTGTTCTGGCATTGGGAAACAGCATTGAATCTGCGCGGCGCAGCGCCGCGCGGGAATCCACGAGCATCAATCGATCATCCTGGGTGTTGGATTCATGCGTGGCTTCTTTTCGTTCAGCTCGGCTGATCGTCAAAGCCCATCGCGTCGGTGTGATCGATTGTGTTCAAGGTCCGCGGCCGCACCCAGAGTACGTTTACTCCGATGGCGCGCCCCGCTTATCAGGATCAACGTCCGCTTGGGAATCCGACGAGTCTCGGTTGCGCTGGATTCGATAACGTGCCAGCCCGCTGGGACGTTATCGGCGGCAAGGGCGAATTCATGGCGGCGGCAATCAAAGTGCAAATTTGCATCTTGAAAGCGCAGTAATGCGCTCCCGGAATTTCGTGCCGCGGTTACGCTGGAGCCTTCTGATCACACACCTTCTTTGCCCCATCCCAAGGAGAAAACCATGACGACGCAAACGAACCCGCTCGAAAAGAAAACCGCCTACTGGGGCGTGCCGTGGGAAGACGCCTATGGTTATGCGCAGGCGGTGCAGGTGGGCAACGAGATCTATGTGTCGGGCCAGCTCAACCACGACCAGGACGGCAACCTTATCGCGCCGGCCGAATTGAACGACCAAGGCAAGCCGCGCGACTTCTCCACCATGGAAGCGCAGATGCGCGCCACCTACGAAAACCTCGCGACATTGCTCGGCAAGTTCGGCGCCACGCTGGATAGCGTCGTCGAAGAAACGCTGTATGTGCTGGACGTGGATGCCGCCTTTGCGGCGGCTGGCAAGGTGCGCAAGGCCGCGTACGGCACCGACCGTCCGCAAGTGGCCAGCAACCTGATCGGCGTGTCGCGTCTGGCGATGCCTGCGCAGCTGATCGAGATCGCTTGCAAGGCCATCCTGCGTCCCAAGGATGCCGGCTGACCGGACCCTGCGGCTTGGCGGGAGTAGGGCCTAGCGGCCCTCGATCAACGCCTTCTGCTTGGCCACGGCCGCTGCGCAAAAGCGCATGAAAGCCTGGACGCGCCGGGCCCCGCGGATGTCAGGATGGGTGAGCAGCCAAAGCTCATCCTGAAGCTCGGGCACGACGGGACCGACGCGCACCACATCGGCCATCGCGTCGCCCAGCATGCAGGGCAGGTAGCCCATGCCCAGGCCGGCCGAGATACCCGCGCTGACTGCGGCAACCGAGTCCGACCGGTATGCAATGCGGGATGGCGCGACACGGCTTTCAAGATAGTGCGCGGCCTTGAGCCCGGACAGCCCGCCCGCGTACGACACCCAATCCAGCTCGTAAAGGCGTTCCGCGGCGGGTGTCTTGCGGCGAAATTGCCGCGCAGCGCCGTAAGGCGCCCACGCGATGCCTGCCAGCCTGCGTCCCACCCAGCTCTCGGGCGGGCGCCGCGTCGCCCTGAGGGCGACGTCGGATTCGTCGCGCGCCAGATCCAGTGTGCTGTTGCCGACCAGCACCTCGACGGTCAATGAGGGATGCGCGGCTCTGAATTCAGCAATGATGGGGGTTAGGAAATACAGCAGGAGCGAATCGCTGGTGGCCACGCGCAGCGTGCCCTGCGGATCGTGCGCGGCGCCGGAAATGCGTCGGGCCACGCTGACGACATCGAGTTCGACGCGCTCGCTCAGTGCGCGCAGCTCCGTGCCCTCAGGCGTCAGCTTGTAGCCCGCCTGCCGCCGGTCGAACAACGCGACGCCCAGCGCGGCTTCAGCGTGCGCCACGCGGCGCGAGACGGTCGAGGCATTGATGCCGAGCTTCTCGGCCGCGATCGACCGATTGCCGCAGTCGCTCAGCGTCTTGATGATGCGCAGGTCATCCCATGACAACTGTTGCGCCGCGTCGCGCTGTCCCATGGAAGGGCGATCGGCATGCGTCTGAGTTTTGGCGGGTTTGGACGGCACGATGATTGGCGGAGGTTCTTTCGCGGCGGATTATGGGGAATCGTCGGTGATCCTGCCCTCGCGATTGTGCCCTCGCGATGGTGTATCGCGATGGTTCCTTGCGATGGTGTATCGCGATGGTTCCTTGCGATTGTCTGCGCGATGGCGCCCGCGCGATTTTGTCCACGGGCCTTCGCCCACAGTATTGGCGAAAACAAAAAAGGGCCCATGAAGGGCCCGGAACAACGCACTGCTTTAATCAGTTGGCGCGCCCGACAGGAATCGAACCTGTATCAAGAGCTTCGGAAACTCTCATTCTATCCATTGAACTACGGGCGCAGCGCAAGGAGGCGGTATTGTACCCAGTTTTACGCGTTCTGCATGAACTGGATCAAATCCTCCGGCAAACTCATCGAAAACCCGTCCTTTCTCATTGGACGATCGTCCATGACACCGTTATATAATCCAGCGTTTGCTTGCAGGCGGGCATGAGTTGCCGCCGACTTGTGCAGTTCTGATTTTCTGTTGCCGCCGCCAGGCGCCCCCGGTACCCGTTAGCAGGATTAGGTCATGAGCAACGAGCAGGAACACATAGAAGAGCACTCCTCCCCCATCAAGACCCCGAAGCAACTGATCGTCACGATCGTCCTGGCTTTCGTGGTTCCCATCGCCATCATCATCCTTCTGGTGAACATGGTGGTCACCGGCACCAAGACCGGCGCCGGCTCGGACGCCCTGTCTGGCGAAGCCGTCGCCCGGCGGATCGCGCCCGTGGCGGGCTTCGAACTCGTTGACGCCAACGCGCCCAAGGTCTTCAAGACCGGCGAACAGGTCTTCGCCAGCGTCTGTACGGCCTGTCACACCGCCGGCGTGGCGGGCGCACCCAAGCTGGGCGACAACGCCGCGTGGGCGCCGTTCATCAAGGCTGGCTACGACGAGATGATGAAGGTCGCGCTGCACGGCAAGGGCGGCATGCCCGCCAAGGGCGGCAACCCGGCCCTGTCCGACTACGAAGTCGCGCGCGCCGTGGTCTACATGGCCAACAAGTCCGGCGCCTCGCTGCCGGAACCGGCAGCCCCCGCTGAAGACGGCGCCAAGAAGGAAGGCGAAGCCGCACCGGCCGCGCAAGCCGCTGCACCGGCGGCTCCTGCTGCTGCCGCCCCCGCTGCTGCCGCGCCCGCCGCCGCAGCACCGGCTGCCGCCGCTCCTGCCCCCGAGCAAAAGGCCGCCGCCGTCAACCCGGCGGGCGAACAGCTCTACAAGACGGCCTGTTTCGCGTGCCACGCCACGGGCGTCGCCAACGCACCCAAGTTCGGCGACAAGGCCGCCTGGGAGCCCTACATCAAGACCGGCATGGACGCCATGGTCAAGGTCGCGATGACGGGCAAGGGCGCAATGCCTCCCAAGGGCGGCGCCGCCAACGCCTCGGAAGACGACATCCGTGCCGCCGTGGAGTTCATGGTGAACGCCGCCAAGTAATACCCCGCCCGCATCGCAGGCAATAAAAAGCCCCTTGAATCATCAAGGGGCTTTTTTTATCCGGTGACCCGGCTTCGCGTGGCAAAGGTGTCAGACACCTCGCCACCCAGCAATCAGTCCGCCGCCGACGTCTTCACCAGCGACATGCCCAACTGCACGCGGCGCTGCAGCCACAGGCTGGGACGGTAACGGGTGTCGCCCGTCACGCGCTGCATGCTCTTCAGGATTTCCAGAATGCGGTCGGCGCCCAGCTTGTCGCCCAAAGCCAGCGGGCCCACCGGGTAACCCAGGCCCAGCGTCACGGCCAGGTCGATGTCCTCGGGCGTGGCGATCTTCTGCTGCGCGATGTCGCAGGCGATGTTCACGATGTGCGCCACGATGCGTTGCGCGATGAAGCCGGGCGAATCCTCGATCACCGTGACGGGCACGCCGTCGGCAGCCAGCAGCGCATGGGCGGCGTCGCGCCACTTGTCCTCGGTGGCGGGCGAGACCATGATCGTGCGGCGCTTTGCGTTATCGAACGCATACAGCGTGTCCAGGCCAACCGTGCGGCCCGCGTTCAGGCCTTGCGCGGAGACGCTGGTGGACACGTCTTCACCGAACGGCGTGACGATAATCAGCGCATCAGCATCCGGCGTCGATCCCGTGACCAGCGTGCCGCCCAGCTTTTCAACCAGCGCGGACGCGCGGGCGTAGCCTTCGCCGTGCTTGGGGCTGACCCAGACCTTCAGGCCTTCGGGCAGCGCGGGCGCAGCCGCTTCGGCCGGCACCTGCTTCTGGCCGTCGGCGTAGACGTAAAAGCCTTCACCGGCCTTGCGGCCGATCAGGCCACCGGCCAGGCGCACGGTCGTGATCGGCGACGGGCGAAAGCGCGGCTCGTCGAAGAACTGGCGGTAGATGGATTCCATCACCGGATGCGAGACGTCAAGCGCGGTCAGGTCCAGCAGTTCGAACGGTCCCATGCGAAAGCCCGCCTGCTCGCGCATCACGGCGTCGACCTGGGCGAAGGTGGCCACAGCCTCCTGCGCCACGCGCAGGCCTTCGGTATTCATGCCGCGGCCGGCGTGGTTGACGATGAAGCCCGGCATGTCCTTGGCGCGCACGGGCGTGTGACCCATGCGGCGGGCCAGCTCGGCCAGGGCGTCGCCTACTTCCGGCGCGCTGCGCAGGCCGTCGATGACCTCGACCACCTTCATCAGCGCAACAGGGTTGAAGAAGTGATAGCCGGCCACGCGTTGCGGACGCTTGCAGGCGGCCGCGATGGCGGTGATGGACAGGGACGAGGTGTTGGACGCCAGAATGCAGTCGTCGGACACCACGCCTTCCAGCGCGGCGAAAAGATCACGCTTGACGTCCAACCGCTCGACGATGGCCTCGACCACGAGCTGGCAGTTCGACATGTCGGTCAGCGCGGTGGCCGATTCGACGCGTTCGAGCGCAGCCTGCGCATCGGCAGCGGTCAACTTGCCCTTCTGGGCCAGCTTCTCCCAGGTCTGGCGCAGCGACTCGCGCGCGGCTGCAATAGCGTCGGTGCTGGTGTCGTACAGACGCACGCGCAGGCCGGCCTGTGCCGCGATCTGCGCGATGCCGCGCCCCATGGCCCCGGCGCCCACGACGCCGATGGTTTGAATCTCCGTCATCAACTCTCTCCTGCCTGTATTGGAATGGATCGTGCGCCTGGCGCGGCGCGGCGTGCGCGACAGGCGGCCTGGCCGCCTTCGCGCACGCATCAGGCCCGGCTTTGCGCCAGCGCCTGGATTTCTTCGGCCGACAGTCCCAGCTTTTCGGACAGAACCTGCTCGGTGTGCTCGCCCAGCATGGGCGGCGCGCGGCGGTACTCGACCGGGCTGCCGGAAAACTTCAGCGGGCTGGCGGCCACGGGCACGGTGCCGGCGGCCGGATGCGGCAGCTCGCGCTTCATGTTGCGGGCCAGGACGTGCGGGTCTTCGTAGACCTGGTCCAGCGTGTTGATGGGACCGGCCGGCACGCCCACGCCTTCCAGCGCGGCGAGCCAGTGGTCGCGCTCGCCGGTGGCCATGCGCTCGGCCAGCAGCGGCACGAGTTCCTCGCGGTTCTTCACGCGCTGCGGGTTGGTGGCGAAACGCGGGTCGGCCGACAGCTCGGGCAGGCCGATCGCGCCGCAGTAGTTGCGGAACTGGCTGTCGTTGCCCACGGCCACGATGAGGTGACCATCGCTGGCCGCGAACACCTGGTAGGGAACCAGGTTCTGGTGCGCGTTGCCGGCGCGGCGCGGGGCCACGCCGGAGGTCATGAAGTTCAGGTTCTGATTGGCCATCATGGCGACCTGGCAATCCAGCAGCGCCATGTCGATGTGCTGGCCCAGGCCGCTACGGGCGCGCTCGTGCAGCGCGGCCAGGATGCCCACGGTGGAATACATGCCCGTCATCAGGTCGGCCACGGCCACGCCGGCCTTCTGCGGACCGCCGCCGGGCAGGTCGTCGCGTTCGCCCGTGATGCTCATCAGGCCGCCCATGCCCTGGATCATGAAGTCATAGCCAGGACGGCTGGCGTACGGGCCGGTCTGGCCGAAGCCCGTGATCGAGCAATAGATCAGGCGCGGGTTCAGCTCCTTCAGGCTCTCGTAGTCCAGGCCGTATTTGGAAAGCCCGCCGACCTTGAAGTTTTCCACCAGGATGTCGCTTTGCAGCGCCAGCTCGCGCACCAGCTCCGCGCCGCGCGGCGACGCGATGTCCAGCGCCACCGACATCTTGTTGCGGTTGGCCGACAGGTAGTACGCGGCCTCCGTGGTGTCGTGGCCCGCCTCATCCTTCAGGTACGGAGGCCCCCAGGCGCGCGTGTCGTCGCCCGAGCCGGGCCGTTCGATCTTGATCACCTCGGCGCCGAGGTCGGCCAGGTTCTGGGTGCACCAGGGGCCCGCCAGCACGCGGGTCAGATCCAGCACGCGTATGCCGGTGAGGGGAGCGGGACGTTGCGACATCGGTAATCTTTTCGCTAGAAGGGAAATGAGAACTTCCGGCCCCGCGGAGAAGCGCCGGGCGGACTGGGATTCCGTCATGCCAGAAGGCGGCCCGCGGGGGCCGCCTTCCGATCAACATTCGTCAGACTGGATATTAGCCTCTGGAACGCGTTGGCCGGACCTCTGGCGGCGGAAAGATCAGGAATGGGCCTTGATGGTCTCGCGCGCGATCACAAGCTGCTGGATCTGCGAGGTGCCTTCAAAGATGCGGAACAGGCGCACGTCGCGGTAGAAGCGCTCGACCGCGTACTCGGACATGTAGCCCGCGCCGCCATGGATCTGCACCGCGCGGTCGGCCACGCGGCCCACCATTTCGGTGGAAAAGAGCTTGCAGCAGGCGGCCTGCATGGTGGTGTTCTCGCCGCGGTCGCGCATGCGGGCGGCGTCCAGCACCATGCAGCGCGCCGCATACAGTTCAGCCTGGCTGTCGGCGATCATCGCCTGGATGAGCTGGAATTCGGCGATGGGCTGGCCGAACTGCTTGCGTTCGGTGGCGTATTGCACGGCGTCGCGCAGCAGGCGGTCGGCGATGCCGACGCACAGTGCCGAAATATGCAGGCGGCCCTTGTCCAGCACACGCATGGAGGTCCGGAAGCCATTGCCTTCCTCGCCGCCCAGCAGCGCGCTGGCCGGCACGCGGCAATTGTCGAACACGACGTCGCTGGTCAGCGCGCCGGCCTGGCCCATCTTCTTGTCCGGCTTGCCGATGATGAGGCCCGGCGTGCCCGCTTCGACCAGAAAGCACGAGATCGAATTGGCGCGGCGTTCGGGCGCAGTGCGCGCCATCACGGAGAACAGGCCGGCGATGGGCGCGTTGGTGATGTAGCGCTTGGTGCCGTTCAACACGTAGAAGTCGCCGTCACGCTCGGCGGACACACGCAGCGACATGGCGTCGGACCCCGCATCGGGCTCGGTCAGCGCGAAGGAGCCGATGAGCTCGCCGCTCGCAAGCTTGGGCAGATAGTTGGCGCGCTGCTCGTCGGTGCCGGCCAGGACGATGGCCTGCGAGCCGATGCCGATGTTGGTGCCGGCCAGCGAGCGGAAGGCGGGCGAGGTCTGGCCCAGTTCGAACACAACGCGGACCTCTTCTTCCATCGTCAGACCCAGGCCGCCGAAGTCCGGCGAGATCGACAGGCCGAACAGGCCCAGGTCGCGCATTTCGTTGACGATGTCCGGCGGCACCTCGCCGCTGGCGGCCAGTTCGTCCTCGGCGGGAATCAGGCGTTCGTGGACGAAGCGGCGAACGGCGTCGATCAGGAGATTCAGGGTTTCGGTGTCGAGGGCCATGATGGAGGTCTCTTTAAGCGGATATGGGTCAAGAATGGGGGTGGCCGCCGGTTCAGGCGCGCATGCCGCCCACCAGCAGATCGAAATAGCCGTCGGCAATGGACTCGGCGCTGTCGCCCTGGCCTGGCTTGTACCAGCGCACCATCCAGTTCAGCATCGACAGCACGGCGCGACCGGTGGCGGCCACGTCCAGCGCGCGGAATGCGCCTTCGGCGACGCCCTGCGCAATCACGTCGCGCAGCTGCTTCTCGTAGCTGTCGCGCAGGCGGGCGGCATCTTCGCGTTCGGACAGCGCCATGCCGGAATACCCGATCAGCATCGTCACGAACTGGGCGTGGTGCTGCTCGAAGTAGCGGGCATGTCCCACCATGAAAGCGCGCAGGCGGGCCACGCCGTCCTCGGCGCCGGCCACGTCACGGCCGACGATGTGCGTCAGGCCCTCCAGCACCTCGAGGATGATGGCGTCGTAGATGTCCTGCTTGGTGGGGTAGTAGTGATAGATGGCCGCCTTGGACACGCCGATCGCGCCGGCCAGGTCGGCAATGGAGCTGCCGTCGTAACCGCTGCGCGCGAACAGCTTGGCGGCTTCTTCCAGAATGCGTTCGCGCGGGGCGGCCAGGGTGGGCGGCCGGCCCGCGCGGGCACGTTTCTGAACGGGTTGGGGGGTGATGCCCATGGACGCCTTTGGCAGGGGCCGCGCGAGGCCGGAGGGTTCTGGCGAACCGCAATTGACAGCCATTCCGCGCATGCCGTTAAATAAAGATTAATTAATTACCGGACGGTCGGTAGGTAATTAATATACTCCAAAACCTACAACGAGACGACGCTCCCATGCCCCATCCCCTCGTGACTAATTTGTATGGCCAGATGTCCCTGCCGGTCATCAGTGCCCCGATGTTCATCGTGTCCAATCCCAAGCTGGTCATCGCGCAGTGCACGAGCGGCATCGTGGGGTCGTTTCCCGCGTTGAATGCGCGCCCGCAGACGCTCCTGACCGACTGGCTGGACGAAGTCCAGGCCGGCCTGGCGTCCTACCGCGAGGCCAATCCCGGCGCCCGCGTTGCGCCGTTTGCCGTCAATCAGATCATCCACCAGTCCAACGACCGCCTGGAACAGGACCTGGCGGTCTGCGCCAGCCACCGGGTGCCGCTCATCATCACCAGCCTGCGCGCCCCCGGCGACCTCGTGAAGGGCGTCCACGACTGGGGCGGCAAGGTCTTCCATGACGTGACCACCATCCGGCACGCGGAAAAGGCGCTGGAAGCGGGCGTGGACGGGCTGATCCTGGTGTGCGCGGGCGCGGGCGGCCATGCCGGCACGCTCAGCCCCTTCGCGCTGATCTCTGAAGTGCGCCGCTTCTACGACGGCCCACTGATCCTGTCGGGCGCCATCACCTCGGGCGCGCACGTCCTGGCCGCGCAGGCCATGGGCGCGGACTTCGCCTACATGGGCACGCGCTTCATCGCCAGCGAGGAAGCCAACGCCAGCGACGGCTACAAGGCCGCGATCGTCGAGGCCAGCGCGTCGGACATCCTGTACACGCCGTTCTTCACCGGCATTCCGGGCAACTACCTGAAGGCCAGCATCGCCGCCGCCGGCCTGGATCCGGCCAACCTGCCCGCGCCGGACACCGGCGCCTCCAATTTCGGCACGACCCGCGTCAAGCCCTGGAAGGACATCTGGGGCGCCGGCCAGGGCGTGGGCGGCATCGCCAGCGTCGAGCCGACGCGCAAGATCGTCGACACGCTGCGGCATGAATACGCCGAGGCAAAGGCCCGCCTGGCTGCGGGACCGCACGCATGAGCGCCGGCCTGAAGGTGGCGCGCGACGGCGCCGTCCTCACGCTGACGATCGATCGCCAGGACCGCCGCAACGCGCTGGACACCGCCACCTATGCCGCCCTGACCGAGCAGATTTCGCTGGCCAGCGCGGACGTGGCGGTCTCCGCGGTCATCCTGACGGGCGCGGGCGAACATTTCACGGCGGGCAACGACCTGCGCGACTTCCAGGCAGAACGCGGGGCGGGCGACAGCGCGGGGCTGACGTTCCTGCGCGCGCTGACCACGGCTGACGTGCCGGTGATCGCCGCGGTCGAGGGCTACGCGATCGGCATCGGCGTGACGCTGCTGCAGCATTGCGATTTTGTGCACATCGGGGAAGGCGCGACACTGCGCATGCCGTTTGTCGCCCTGGGGCTGTGCCCGGAAGGCGCGTCCAGCCTGCTGATGCCGCGCCTGGTGGGACGGCGGGCAGCGCAGTGGCTGATGCAGGGCAAGGCGTTTTCCGCACAGGAGGCGGTGGACGCGGGCCTGGCCACGTCCGTCACGCCCAAGGGCGAGGCGCTGGCTGCGGCCCAAGCCACCGCAGCGGACCTGGCGCGCCAGCCGCCGGCCGCGCTGCGCCTGACCAAGGCGATGATGAAGCGGGCGGACCGCCAGGCCATCCAGGAAACCCT
Source organism: Achromobacter sp. UBA5777 (assembly GCF_002418565.1). Taxonomy (NCBI): domain Bacteria; kingdom Pseudomonadati; phylum Pseudomonadota; class Betaproteobacteria; order Burkholderiales; family Alcaligenaceae; genus Achromobacter; species Achromobacter sp. UBA5777. The sequence continues at coordinate 30,135 of NZ_DIEJ01000194.1, forward strand.
GGACTACGAAGCCCAGCAGTTCCGCGCCCGCCTGCAAACCGAAGAGGCGCAGGCGGCGTTCGCCAAGTTCTTCAAGAAATAACGCGTCAGAAGGGCGAATCGGGCCGGAAGTTCGGCGCCCGGCGTTCACGCAGGGAATTGATGCCCTCGCGCACGTCCGGGCCGCCAAAGCCCATGAATTCCAGAGCCAGCGACGTGTCGAAGGTCGGTCCGGCCATGCGCAGCCAGTTGTTCAGCGAATATTTGGTCCAGCGGATCGCCGTCTGCGACCCGGCCGCCAGCTTGTTGGCCACCTCGAACGCCTTGCCGATCAGCTCGGCCTCGTCCACGCAGAGCGACACGAGGCCGATGCGTTCGGCTTCCTCGCCAGACACGGTCTCGCACAACATGAGGTAGTACTTGGCCTTGGCCATGCCGCACAGCAGCGGCCAGACGATGGCGGCGTGGTCGCCCGCCGTGACGCCCAGCCGGGTGTGGCCGTCGATGATGCGGGCGTCGCGCGCCGCGATCGAGATGTCGGCCAAGAGGCCGGCCACCAGCCCCGCCCCCACCGCCGCGCCGTGCATGGCCGACACGATCGGCTTGCTGCAATTGATGATGTTGTAGACCAGGTCGCGCGCCTCGCGCCAGACGCGGGTGCGCACGTCGAAGTCGTCCGCCATCTGCTGCACCAGATCCAGGTCGCCGCCCCCCGAGAAGCCCTTGCCCTCGCCGCGGATCACCACGACCCGCGTGTCCGGATCGGTGTCGATGTCGCGCCAGATGTCGGCCAGCTCCCGGTGCATCCGGTCGTCGGCCGTGGACAGCTTGCCCGCCGCGCCGCCCTTGGCGCCCATGATCAGTTCCAGCACGCCGCCGGGATGGCGGCGCAGCTTCAGGGATTCGTAGGCCGAATAGTGTTCCAGCGTGATGTCGGTCATTGTCTGCTCCGGGTCTGGTCTTTGGTTGTTCGCACCCCGCCCCAAGGCGGCCGCGTTTTTGCGCACTATAGTGGATACGGCCGCCCCGCCAAGACGATTTCCCTCCGGAGCCTCACCCCATGAACACCCCCGCCGTCCCCATTGACCGCGCCGCGTTGCCCGCCCTGTTCGCCCCCCGCGCGGACGACTCGCACAAAGGCAGCTTCGGCACCGTGGGCGTGGTGGGCGGCGGTCCCGGCATGACCGGCGCGGCCCTGCTCGCCGCCCGCGCCGCCCTGAAGACCGGCGCCGGCAAGGTGCTGGTGGGTTTCGTGCAGGAAACGCTGCCGCTGCCCTGCGACCCGCTGCAACCTGAACTGATGCTGCGCGATTTCCGCTCGCTGCTGGAAGAAGACTGGGGCGTGACCGCCTGGGTCGCCGGCTGCGGGATCGGCACCGGCGCGCTGGCCGCCAACGCCCTGTCGGAACTGTTCGTCCTGCGGCGGCACGCGCCGCTGGTCCTGGACGCCGACGGCCTGAACCTGCTCGCCCGCGGCGAAATCCGGCCGACCTGGGGCGCGGGCCCCGTCGTGCTGACCCCGCACCCGGCGGAAGCCGCCCGTTTGCTGGGCGTCGGCACCGACACCATCCAGCGCGACCGCCCCGCCGCCGCCCGGCAGCTGGCGCGGCGTTTTCAGTCGTGGGTGGTGCTCAAGGGCGCCGGCACCGTGGTGTGCGCCCCGGACGGCGGCTTACACGTCAACACCACCGGCAACCCGGGCCTGGCCACCGCCGGAACCGGGGACGTATTGGCCGGCATGCTGGGCGCCCTGATTGCCCAGAAGCTGCCGATTGACCAGGCCGTGCTCGGCGCCGTCTGGCTGCATGGCGCGGCCGCCGATGCACTCGTCGCCCAGGGCGTAGGCCCCATTGGCCTGACGGCCGGCGAGCTGGCGGACGCCGCCCGGGCCCTGCGCAACGCGCGCTAAGTCCAAGCCCGCCAAAACATTTTTACAACATACTAGGGTTTCCCCTAAAATGAGATTGCTATTGGCCTAGGGTTATCCCTATAATGGTTTACCCCATGACGAAACGGACTGGAGCCAAACCATGAGCGAACTGACCCTGAACAACACTGCCCGCCTGACCGACGCGCTGGAGCGTGACCTGCTCCGCGGCGCTCTCGAAAACCAACCGAATTCTCACCCGCTGACCAGCCTGAAGAAGGCTGGCCAATCCGTAGCAGCCGCTGTTGCCGCCGTCTTTGCCTTCATCGACGAAGTGAACGAATCGATGAACAAGGCTCGCGCCGCCAGCTCGCGCTTCTCCGGATCGCAGTGGTAATAACAGCCGCGCCAGGCTGAATCGCGACCAATCTCCCGCGACTCAGCCTGGCGCGCTGCCGTTGCCGCGCCCGCCTGGCCCTCCCCAGGCGCCCGCCGCAACGTTTCGGCGCCCGTCCCCTCACCGGCGCCATCGCGCCGCGCAGGTCCCAAGAGGGACCGCGCGACGCCCTCTCTCCCTTCCCCTCTCGGCGTTTTCCCTAGCGCCCCGATTGCCGCTGCGCATTGACAGCGCGCGAACCCCCTACCGATAATCGGCCCCTTGCCGTCGTGCCCTGGCGACAATTCCCCGCAAGCCCCCTGGCCGACGCAGTCGTCCCCTGGCGCGCGTGGCCGCCTGCACGATCCGGTTCGTTCCCCATCCGGAGTTGTCACCATGAAGTTGCGCACCACCCTGGCCCTTGTGGCCGCCGCCATTCCCCTGGCAGCCGCCCAAGCCCAGACGCTGAAGATCGGCCTGTCGGCCGAACCGACCTCGGCGGATCCCCACTATCACAAGATGACGCAGAACGACGCGTTCTCCGCGCACGTCTACAACTCGCTGGTGGGCCGCAGCGCCGACATGAAGCTGGTTCCCCAGCTTGCGACTTCCTGGAAGAACCTGGACGACCTGACCTGGGAATTCAAGCTGCGCGACGACGTCAAGTTCTCGAACGGCAAGCCGTTCACGTCCGAAGACGTGCTGTTCACGATCTGCCGGACGCTGAACAACGAAACCAACGTGTCGCAGTCCTACATGGACATGACCAAGCGCATCACCGATGTCCAGACGCCGGACGCGCACACCGTCATCATCAAGACGGGCGAACCCTTCCCCCTGATGCCGGCCGAACTGGCCCGCTCGCTGCCGATCATCTGGAACGGCATCGTCGAACACGGCAAGCTCACGTACGACCCCAAGAAGGGTTGCGGCGTGACGGGCGCCTGGCCCACGGTCGTGGACTTCAACAACGGCAAGGACGCCATCGGCACCGGCCCCTACATGCTGAAGTCCTACGTCAAGGGCACCGGCATCGAGCTGGTCCGCAACGAGAACTACTGGGGCGAGAAGCCGCACTGGAAGGAAGTGAAGTTCGTGCCGGTGCCGTCCGCCGGCCCGCGCCTGACCGGCCTGCTCTCCGGCGACTTCGACATGATCGAAAACCCCGCCGCGCGTGACCTGCCGCGCCTGAAGGACAACCCGAAGTTCGCCTTTGTGGCCACGCCGTCCACCCGACTGGTGTTCTTCCAGCCGGACGTGGGCCGCAACCCCAGCCCGTTCGTCAAGAGCGCCGACGGCAAGAACCCGCTGCAGGACCTGCGCGTGCGCAAGGCCATCAACATGGCCATCGACCGCAAGACCATCACCGCCCGCATCATGGACGGCATGGCGACTCCGGCCTTCCAGTTCATGCCCGACGGCATGTTCGGCGCGCTGCCCAAGGCCCCGGAAATCAAGTACGACCCGGAAGGCGCCAAGAAGCTGCTGGCCGAAGCCGGCTACCCGAACGGCTTTGAACTGACGCTGTCGTCCACCAACGACCGTTACGTCAACGACGGCCAGGTTGCCCAGGCAGTCGCCCAGTACCTGTCGCGCGTCGGCATCAAGACCAACGTAGACGCGATGACCGCCTCCATCTACTTCCCCAAGCGCGCCAAGCGCGAGTTCAGCTTCTCGATGGGCGGCTGGCCGGCGGAAACGGGTGAAGCGTCGGCGCTGTTCCAGCTGTGGGTCGCCACGCTGGATTCCCCCGTCAGCCTGGGCACCAGCAACTACGGCGGCTTCTCAAACGCCGACTTCGACAAGGTCTACAAGCAGGCCATCGTGACGGTTGACCCCGCCAAGCGCGAAAAGCTGTTGCAGGAATCCACCCAGATCGCCCTGGACAACGTGCCGCTGATCCCGCTGCACTTCGAAAGCAGCATCTGGGCGTACCGCAAGGGCATCTCGTACGAAGGCCGCCGCGACCAGTACACCCTGGCCACCTCGGTCAAGCCCGACGCCAAGTGAGCCGGCAGGGCTGAGTAAAGAAGAAACGGCTGCCTCGTGCAGCCGTTTTGCCTTGTAGCGGCGCAAATGCGCCCCGCTTTGCCCGAGCCCCCCGCCCCATCCCCTACAATCGTCTCGCTTCATCGGAACCGCCATGCCCACGTCTTTGCCCCCGTCTTCGTCCGCCCCTGCCCCCCGTCCTTTCCTGTTGGCCTGTCCGGACCTGTCGGCCGAGCGCGTGGGCAACACCGACACGCCCGGCGTCTGGCATTTCGATTCCGGCGCGCCTGGCAAACGGGTGATGCTGAGCGCGCTGATCCACGGCAACGAGCTGTGCGGCGCCTGGGCGCTGAAGGACCTGCTTGCCGCCGGCCTGCGCCCGCGCCGCGGCACGCTGACGCTGGCGTTCTGTAACCTGGCGGCCTTCGACCGCTTCGACGCCCGCAATTACGCCCCCGCGCGCTTCGTGGACGAAGACATGAACCGCGTCTGGAGCGAGGACAAGCTGTCCGCGCCCATCACGCAAGAGCGCCGCCGCGCCGCCGAGCTCCGGCCGTGGGTGGAACAGGCGGACTGGCTGCTCGACTTCCATTCGATGAGCAATTCCGACGTGCCGCTGCAACTGACCGGCCTGGAACAGCGCAACATCGATCTGGCGCTGGCATTGGGCAATCCCGCCACCATCATTGCCGACGCGGGCCACGCTGCCGGCGTGCGCATGCGCGATTTTGGCCATTTCGGCGAAGCCGGCGACAACGGCTCGCGGTCCCTGCTGATTGAATGCGGTTTCCATGGCGCCCCCGAGGCGCGCGGCGTGGCCGCCGACCAGATGGCGCGCTTTCTGGTGCAGGCCGGCACGGTCGACCGCAGCGACATCCCCGCCGCCTGGTTCGCGCCCGGCGCGCCGCTGCAGCGCGCGCTGCGCGTCACGCACGCTGTCGCCGCCAAGAGCGCCGACTTCCGTTTCGCCGAGGCCTGGAAGGGCCTGGAGATGCTGCCCAAGGCGGGCACCGTCATCGGCTGGTCGGAAGGCGAGCCCGTCACCACCCCGTACGACAACTGCGTGCTCATCATGCCGTCCACCGCCAACCTGCGGCCCGGCGTCACCGTCGTGCGCCTGGCGCAGCCGATTGCCTGACGAACCGCCTGTAACCCCCCGGCTTTTCCCCAACCCTGAGCCCACCAAGGAAATCATCTCGTGGCCTTGTTCATCCTACGCAGACTGATACAGAGTCTGTTCGTGCTGCTGGCCGTGTCGGTCGTGGTCTTCTTCGCGGTGTATGCCGTGGGCGACCCGATCGAACTGCTGGTCAGCCCCGAAGCCAGCCAGGCCGCGCGCGAGGCGATGATCGCCCGCCTGGGCCTGGATCTGCCCGTGTGGCAGCAGTACACAGGCTTCCTGTGGCGCGCGCTGCACGGCGATCTGGGCACCTCGTTCGTGCACGGCATTCCCGCGATCGAGCTGATCGTGCAGCGCATTCCGGCCACGTTCGAGCTCGTGATCGTCGCAATCATGCTGACCTGTGTGATCGGCATTCCGCTCGGCCTGATCGCCGGTCTGTACCGCGATGAGTACGTGGGCCGGGGCATCATGGCCTCGTCCGTGCTGGGCTTTTCGCTGCCGAACTTCTGGCAGGGCATGATGCTGATCCTGCTGTTCGCCGTCTGGCTGGGCTGGCTGCCCGCCACCGGCCGCGGCGACACGGTGACCGTGCTGGGCGTGCGCCTGTCCATTCTCACCGCCGACGGCTGGTCGCACCTGATCATGCCCGCCATCAACCTGGCGCTGGCCAACATCGCCCTGGTGCTGCGCCTGACGGCCTCCGGCGTGGTGGAAGCCCGCAGCCAGGACTACGTGAAGTTCGCGCGCGCCAAGGGCGTCAAGCCCGGCCGCATCGTGCGCCGCCATATCCTGCGCAACATCCTGATCCCGGTCGTCACGGTGATCGGCATGGAGTTCGGCACGCTGATCGCCTACTCGACCATCACCGAGACCGTGTTCGCGTGGCCCGGCATGGGCAAGCTGCTGATCGACAGCGTCTACCAGCTCGACCGCCCCGTCGTCGTCGCGTACGTGATGCTGGTCACGCTGATCTTCGTCATCATCAACCTGGTTGTCGACATCCTGTACGCCGCGCTCGACCCGCGCGTGCAGCTCGTGGCCCCCGCTCATTGAACCGCCATGGCTAACTCTCCCAATTCCGGCCGCACCCGCACCGTCCAGCCTCTGGCCGAGACGCCCCGGCGCGCCGCCATTCTGAAAAAACTGCATGCGCGCCCCACGGTGCGCGGCTCGGTCATCGCGCTGGCCGTCCTGATCATCCTGGTGGTCTTCGCGCCGTTCTTCGCGCCGCAGAATCCGTATGACCTGGCCAACCTGTCGCTCATGGACGGACGCCTGGCCCCGCGCCAGGCGCTGATGGACGGCAGCATCGCCTGGCTGGGCACCGACGACCAGGGCCGCGACATGCTCAGCGCCATCCTGTATGGCCTGCGCATCAGCCTCATGGTGGGCCTGTCCGCCGTCGTGCTGGCAACCGCCATCGGCGGCGCGATTGGCCTGGTGGCCGCCTACATCGGCGGCTGGGTCGACACCGTGCTGATGCGCATCGTCGACTTCATCCTGGGCTTTCCGACCATTCTGGTGGCGCTGGTGCTGCTGGTGGTGCTGGGCCGGGGGGTCGACAAGGTGATCCTGGCGCTGGTCCTGGTGCAATGGGGCCACTACGCGCGCATCATGCGCAGCCGCGCCCTGCAGGAACGCCGTAAGGAATACGTGGAGGCCGCGGCCAATCTGGGTTTTCCGGCGTGGCGCATCATGCTCTATCACCTGTTGCCCAACTGCCTGGGTCCGGTGATGGTGTTCGCCACCATCCAGATCGCCACCGCCATCGCGCTGGAAGCGACGCTGTCGTTCCTGGGCGTGGGCGTGCCGATCACTGAACCGTCGCTGGGCCTGCTGATCTCCAACGGCTTCCAGTACCTGCTGTCGGGCGACTACTGGATCAGCCTGTTCCCGGGCATTGCGCTCCTGGTGCTGATCCTCTCCATCAACATCGTGGGCGACCGCCTGCGTGAAGCCCTGGACCCCCGCCGAGCATGAGCGACATTCTTCTTGATGTGCGCGGCCTGCGCACTGCATTCCATACCGAGGCCGGCGCGTGGCTGGCGGTCGACGGTGTCGACCTGACCGTGCGCCGTGGCGAGATCGTGGGCCTGGTGGGCGAGTCCGGTTCGGGCAAGTCGGTCACGGGCTTTTCGCTGCTGGGCCTCATCGACCCGCCGGGCGAAGTCGTCGACGGCGAAGTGAAGTTCAAGGGCACGGACCTGCGCAAGCTGTCCGAAGAACAGATGCGCCAGTTGCGCGGCAACCGCATCGCCATGATCTTCCAGGACCCGCTGATGACGCTTAATCCGGTGCTGCGCATCGGCGAGCAGATGATGGAAGCCATCCTGACGCACGAGGACGTGCCGCGCGCCCAGGCCGAGGAACGCTGCCGCGAGGCGCTGGCCATGGTCGGCATTCCGTCGCCGGAAAAGCGCCTGAAGAGCTATCCGCACGAATTCTCGGGCGGCATGCGTCAGCGCGTGGCGATCGCCATTGCGATGCTGAACAAACCCGACCTGATCATCTGCGACGAACCCACGACCGCGCTGGACGTCACCATCCAGGGCCAGATCCTGTACCGCATGCAGCAGATCTGCCGCGAGCACAATACGGCGCTGATCTGGATTACCCACGACCTGGGCGTGGTGGCCGAACTAGCGGACCGCGTGGCTGTGATGTATGCCGGCCGTATCGTGGAAAGCGGTCCGGTCGAACAGGTGCTGGATGCGCCGCGCCACCCCTATACCAAGGGCCTTCTGGACTCGATGCCCGGCGCCACGCAGCCGGGCGCGCGCCTGCACCAGATCAACGGCATGGCGCCCAGTCTGGCGGGCCGTCCGTCGGGCTGTGCGTTCCGGCCGCGCTGCATCAACGCGGTCACGCGCTGCACCGAGCAGGCCCCCTCCGTCACCACCGAAGGTTCGCGCAGCTATCGCTGTTACGTGCCGATTGCCCGCGAGGCACAGTAAGCAATGAGCCAAGCCGATACCCCCGTCATCGAGCTCAAGAACGTCCACAAGCGCTTCGAGCAGCGGCCTGACCTGGCCCAACGCATCCTCGCCCTGACCGGCCGCCCCATCGACCGCCGCACCGTGTATGCAGTGAACGGCGTGGACCTGTCCATCAAGCGCGGCGAAGTCGTGGGCCTGGTGGGCGAGTCCGGTTGCGGCAAGTCCACGCTGGGACGCGTCGTCGCCGGCCTGCATCGGCAGACCGAAGGCGAGCTGCTGTACCAGGGCCTGGACGCCAACCGCCTGCGCGGCGCCGACAAGCTGGCGTACACGCTGGGCGTGCAGATGATCTTCCAGGATCCGCAGGCCTCGCTGAACCCGCGCCAGCGCCTGCGGCAGATCCTGGGCGAATCGCTGAAGGTTCACAAACTGGCGCCCCCGGCGGAGATCCCCGCCCGCGTCGACCAGGCGCTCACGGAAGTGGGTCTGGCCACCGAATACCGCGACCGCTTCCCGCACCAGATCTCGGGCGGCCAGCGCCAGCGCATCGGCATCGCCCGCGCGCTGATGGTGGCGCCCAAGTTCCTGGTCTGTGATGAACCGGTGGCGGCGCTGGACGTGTCGATCCAGGCGCAGGTGATCAACCTGTTCATGGACCTGCGCGAACAGCACGGTTTCACGTACCTGTTCATCAGCCATGACCTGGGTGTGGTCAAGCACATCTCTGACCGCGTCGCGATCATGTATCTGGGTAAGATCGTGGAGATCTCGACGTCGGCCGAAATCTTTGCCCGCGCCAATCACCCGTACACGCAGGCGCTGATGGCCGAAGTGCCGGACGTGGCGCGCCGTGGCCGCAAGTTCACGCCGATCAAGGGCGAGATTCCGTCGCCGCTGAATCCGCCGTCCGGCTGCACGTTCAATCCCCGCTGTCCCCACGCGATGCCGCGCTGCCGTGAAGTGGCGCCGGCCCTGAAAGAAATCTCGGCGGGCCACTGGTCGGCCTGCCACCTGAACGAAGCGAGCGCCTGATGAAACCTTCCGATATGTCCAACGTGGACCGCATCGCCATCGAAATGGGCCATGCGGGCCGCAACGCGATCCTGTACGTGGACGAGGACCGCAACTACGACCGTCCGTTCAAGCTGCAGACCTATCGCCCCTACGGCTACACGCCGGACCGCCCGGTGGTGATCGTGCAGCACGGCGTGCTGCGCAACGGCGACGAATACCGCGATTTCTGGGTCGAGGCCGCCGACAAGCACAAGCTGCTGATCGTGGCGCTGACGTTCTCGAACGAGATCTGGCCGGGCGTTGAGAGCTACAACAACGGCCGCGTGTTTTCGGCCGGCGGCAACCCGCGTCACATCGACGGCTGGACGTATGCGCTGGTGGGCAACGTCATCAAGGACATGATCGCCGGCGAGATCACCGACGGGCAGAACGTGCACCTGTTCGGCCACAGCGCGGGCGGCCAGTTCGTCCACCGCCTGATGAGCAGCCAGCCGCACGCGCCCTTCAAGGCGGTGACGGCGGGCAATCCGGGCTGGTACACGCTGCCGACGTTCGACTATCCCTATCCCGAGGGCATGGACGGCGTGGGGCTGACCGAGGACCATCTGGTGAAGCTGCTGGCCTATCCGATGACGATCCTGGCAGGCGACAAGGACATCGAGACCAACGACCCCAACCTGCCGTCCGAACCCGCGGCAATGCGCCAGGGCCCGCACCGCTTTGCCCGCGCGCAAAATTACTTCGAATTCGGCCGCAAGGAAGCCGAGCGCCGCGGCGTGCCGTTTGGCTGGAAGCTGCAGGTGGTGCCGGGCATCGGCCATGACGGCCGCGCGATGTCGGCCGTCTGCGCGAGCCTGTGGTTCGATGGCAAGATGCCCGACGACGCCGAACTCGCCCGCCTGGCCGGCCAGCAGGTCGCCTGAACCCCTTTACCCATCGCTGAAACCCGATACCGCCATGTCCAACACCCAGAGCACTGAACAGATCGTCGCCGGCATTCAAAGCTGGCTGCAATGCGAGTCGCCGTCGAACTTCCCAGAAGGCATCGCCGCGATGGCGCGCATCATCGCCGACTACGCGGCTGCGGCCGGCCTGACCGTTGAGCTGTCGTCGCTGGGCCCCACGACGGGGCCGCTGCTGTACGCGACCAACCGCGCGCCGGGCGATACGCGTCCGGGCATCCTGATCCTGGCGCACATGGATACGGTGCACCCGGTGGGCACGCTGCTGGAAAATCCGGTGCGCATCGACGGCGACCGTCTCTACGGCCCGGGCAGCTATGACATGAAGGCGGGCATCTACCTGGCGCTGACGGCGTTGGCCGGCGTGGCGCGTCCGGGTGCGACGCAACTGCCGGTGGACTTCCTGGTGGTGCCCGACGAAGAAACGGGCAGCCACGCGTCGCGCGCGCACATCGAACGCTTCGCCGCCAATGCCAAGTACGCGCTGGTCTGCGAACCGGCCCGCCCCAACGGCGGCAAGTGCGTGACGGCACGCAAGGGCACGGGCATGCTGAACCTGAACGTGAAGGGCCGCCCGGCCCACGCTGGCATGCAACACGAGAAGGGCCGCAGCGCGATCCGCGAAATGGCGCACCAGGTGCTGGCGCTGGAAGCAATGACGGACTACGACCGTGGCATCACGGTCAGCGTGGGGACTATCGCGGGCGGCACGGTCACCAACACGGTTCCGGCGCTGTGCCGCTGCGTGGTGGATTTCCGGGTGCCTGACATGGGCGCCGCGGAAGACGTGCTGCGCCGGATGCGTGAACTGTGTGCAGTGGGTCCGGACGTTGAACTGGACATCGACGTGGAACTGAACCGTCCGCCGATGGTGAAGACGGAGGCGGCGACTGCGTTGCTGGCCTTGGTGCAGGGGTTTGCGGATCGCGCGGGCTTCTTGCTTGAAGATGCGCCGATGACGGGTGGCGGCAGCGATGCCAACTTCACGTCGGCAATGGGCATTCCGACGCTGGATGGGTTGGGAGCTGATGGAGATGGCGCACATACGTTGAATGAGTATGTGCTGGTGTCTACGTTGGAGCAGCGGTTGAAGTTTTGGGAATTGCTGCTGCGGGATCTGGCTTAAGGGTTTGGTTTTTCGCGTTTTTGTTGCGCGAAGAGTTGAGTTCTTGAGGCGTCCGGCACGGTGGCGGCCGGGTGGTTGAGTTCTTAAGACGTCCGGCACG
>NZ_DIEJ01000080.1:0-3544 GCF_002418565.1 Achromobacter sp. UBA5777
CCCGACCGGGGCACGCTGTCGCTGGTGGCGGACCTGTCGGCCCACGCGGGACAGACGCGCGTCTGGCTGATCACGCCGCGCGCCGGTGGCGACACCGCGACCGACACCCGCGCCGGTCTCTGGCGCGACCGCCTGCTGGCGCTGGGCCTGACCGCCGACGCCATCCTCCAGGCGCCCGTCGCGCCGCTGACCTGGCTGGAGACCGGCCGTGGCTGACCCGCTCATCAAAATCGCCCTCGTCGGTCACACGAACACCGGCAAGACATCGCTCTTGCGCACGCTGACCCGCGACACGACGTTTGGTGAAGTGGCCGACCGCCCCGGCACCACGCGCCACGTCGAAGGCGCGCGCCTGCGCCTGGACGGGCGGCCCGTACTGGAATGGTTTGACACGCCCGGCATGGAAGACAGTATCGCCTTGCTGGAATACCTGGAACGGCTGGACCGCCCCGGCGAAAGGCTGGACGGCCCGGCGCGCATCCGCCGTTTCCTGGACACGCCCGAAGCGCACGGCCGCTACGAACAGGAGGCGCGCGTTCTGACCAAGATGTTCGATTGCGATGCCGCGCTGTACGTCATCGACGCCCGCGATCCGGTGCTGGGCAAGCATCGCGATGAACTCGCCATCCTGGCCGCGTGCGGCCGTCCCCTGCTGCCGGTCCTGAACTTCGTCAACGCACCCGCGCACCGCGCCGATGAATGGCGCGATGCCATGGCTCGACTGGGCCTGCACGCCGTTGTGGAGTTCGACACCATCGCGCCGCCGCTCGATGGCGAGCAGCAGTTGTACGCCAAGCTCGGCGTGCTGCTGGATCGCCACGCGGGCGCGCTGGCGCGGCTGTCGGACAGCCTTGCCGCCCAGCGCCGCGAACGCCACGCCGCCGCCTACGAACTGGTCGCGGATCTGCTCATCGACGTGGCCGCGCTGCATCTGTCCAGTCCCAGCGATGAAGCCGCGCTGACCGCCGCGTCCAGCCAGCTACGCGATCAGGTGCGCCAGCGCGAACAGACCTGCGTCAACGCGCTGCTCGCGCTGTACAACTTCCGCGCCACCGATTACACCGACGACGCGTTGCCGCTGCAGGGCGAGCGCTGGGGCATGGACCTCTTTCATCCGCAGGCGCTCAAGGACATGGGCGTGCAGGTCGGCATGGGCGCGGCCGCGGGCGCCATGGCCGGCGCCGCCGTCGACCTGATGAGCGCGGGTCTCAGCCTGGGCACCGGCATGCTGATCGGCGCCGCTGCGGGCGGCTTGTGGCAAGGGGTCGAAAAGCTGGGCAAGCGGGTCGCGGGCAAGCTGCGCGGCTATCGCGAGATCAGCGTCGACGATGCCGTGCTGCGCCTGCTCGCCTTGCGCCAACGGCAGCTGATCGAGGCGTTGGAGCGTCGTGGCCACGCGGCCCGCGATCCGTTGCGCCTGGACCTGCCGGCCGATGATGCATGGCGCAAGGGTCCCTTGCCCGACGCGTTGAAGGAAGCGCGCAGCCGGCCCGAATGGTCGGCCCTGGGTAAACACTATGAAGACAGCGACCGCCGCAAGCGCATGCAGCACGAATTGGCGAAAACCCTAGCATCCACGCCGCTCCCGGCGGAATGACCGGCGGCCCGCACGCCTCGCAAGACGCACCATTCACCGCATCCGGCAAGCGCGTGATAACCCCAATCCAAAGCAATTGACGCTTAAACGAATGCGTCGATAAGATTCGATCTGCATCGGCGCGGGTCCGTCCCCGTCATGTCAATCACAAGGGGTCGGTCTATCGTGAAGTCGAAGTCCTGCGCAGTGATTACCGGCATCGCCAACCACGGCCCGTGCGCAGTTCGCGCCGCGCGCCGCCCGGCCCCCATCCTTCCATCGTCGTAAGCAGCAACGCCATGCCCCGGATCCCCTTGGGGCCGGGGCCCTGTCACTTCTGTCGCGCGATCCGCGCACCACACGGAGCATGAGGGCTATGCGTACTTTTCCCCACTTCAAGCAGGCGGCGCTGGCCGCTGCCGTGGCCGCCTCGCTGGCCTTCAGCGCCGGCGCGGCCGCCAAAACGCTGCACTGGTCGTATCAGGGCGACGCCACGTCGATGGATCCGATGGCCCTGAACGAGACCTTCACGCTGGGCTTCCAGGGCAACATCTACGAAACGCTGGCCGGCTACGACGGCAATCTGAAACTCACGCCGCTGCTCGCGGAAAGCTGGGAGAACCCCGAGCCCACCAAATGGGTCTTCAAGCTGCGCAAGGATGTGAAGTTCCATGACGGCTCGCCGTTCACCGCCGACGACGTGATCTTCTCGTGGAAGCGCAGCCTGACGCCGGGCTCGGACATGAAGGGCTACGGCGCCAAGGCCAGCGACATCAAGAAGGTGGACGACTACACCATCGAAGTCACCACCCCCACGCCCAACCCCATCCTGCCGCGCGAATGGGTGTTCCTGTACATCATGAGCAAGAACTGGGCGGAGAAGAACAAGACGACCGAGGCCACCAACGTCAAGGGCGACAACCAAGGCAACTACGCCAACCTGCACGCCAACGGCACCGGCCCGTTCATGCTGACCGAACGTCAGCCCGACGTGAAGACGGTGCTCAAGCGCTACGGCGGCTATTGGAACAAGAACGTCAAGACCAACATCGACGAGGTCATCTTCCAGCCGATCACCCAGGAGGCCACGCGCGTGGCCGCGCTGATCTCGGGCGAGATGGACGTCGTGCAGCCCGTGCCGGTGCAGGACTGGAAACGCCTGGAAGACGCCAAGGGCGTCAAGCCGCTGACCGCGCCCGAAGCCCGCGCCATCTTCATCGGCATGGACCAGGATCGCGACGAGCTGCTGTTCTCCGACGTGAAGGGCAAGAACCCGTTCAAGGACGTGCGCGTGCGCGAGGCCGTCGTGCTGGCCGTGGACACCAAGGCCATCAACGAGAAGATCATGCGCGGCGCGGCCAAGCCGCTGGGCTCGCTGATCGCCACGTCGATCAACGGCTACGACGAATCTTTCGGCGCGCCGTACAAGCCCGATCCTGAACGCGCCAAAAAGCTCCTGGCTGAAGCCGGCTATCCCAAGGGCTTCACCGTGACGATGGACTGCCCGAACGACCGCTACGTCAACGACGAAAAGGTCTGCCAGGCCGTGGCCGGCATGCTGGCGCGCGTGGGCATCAAGATCAACCTGCTTGCGCAGACCAAGTCCAAGTACTTCGGCAAGATCCTGCTGCAAGCCGGCAACCAGACCAGCATGTACATGCTGGGTTGGACGCCCAGCTCCACCGACGCGCACAACACGCTGCTGAACCTGACCTCGTGCCGCGACGCCAAGACGGCCGCGGGCCAGTTCAACCTGGGCGGCTACTGCAACAAGAAAGTGGACGAGCTGACCAACAAGATCGGCGTCGAAACCGATCAGGCCAAGCGCAACGCGATGATCAAGGAAGCCTTCGGCATCGTGCGCAGCGACTTCGGCTACCTGCCGCTGCACCAGCAGCCCATGTCGTGGGGTGTGAAGGAAAACGTCACCGTCACCCAGCGCGCCGACGACGTGCTGGACCTGCGCGA